>JAMOSA010000291.1 GCA_027063325.1 Campylobacteraceae bacterium | reverse complement strand
GATAGATTATACATTTGGTGGAACTCCTCTTGATAAAGTGGATAAGAACTATAAAGAGCAGATACTCAAAGCATTAGCTGGAAAAGGATTAATGCCAGAGTCT
Organism: Campylobacteraceae bacterium; assembly: GCA_027063325.1. Classification (GTDB taxonomy): domain Bacteria; phylum Campylobacterota; class Campylobacteria; order Campylobacterales; family Sulfurovaceae; genus Nitratifractor. Next base: position 7,164 of record JAMOSA010000291.1, on the reverse strand, counting down.
GTTGATGTATGTCCTATGTTTTCAAAGAAAGATTATATTACAAGCTTTACAGATAAGATTCTGTTTTTTATGGGGTTATCACTACTTACTCCACTATTTGATTTTGAAGCTAAAACTGTAGCTAATATATATATGTTTGATAAATTTGCATTTCCACTAGTATTGATATTAATGGTAGTATATTTTGTATATGCCCAATATGAAGCCAAAAAGTACAAACAGTGTAGCTCTTGTCAGATAGGTAATCAGATAGGAATTATAGCAAAAAGAGTAGTACTGGCTACTGTTTTGGCAATTGGAGCAAAATTGGTATTTGGATAATAAGTATCAATGGCAGAGAGGAAGGGATTCGAACCCTCGGTGGGTTTCCCCACACACGCGTTCCAGGCGTGCGCCTTCGACCACTCGGCCACCTCTCTATTTTGGAGGAATAATTATATCCCAATAGAGTCAAAAAATCAACCTTTATTGTATTTAATATTGATTTTTGTATTTTTTTTGGATATACTTCTCTTGCCTCTTTTCAGACCTGTGCAATGTACCAATAGGGCAGCGGGTCAGGATGGGAACATAGCAGCCCACCCTGTTGGTATATGTGCCGCAGTAATCTGAAGAGAGGTTTTTGCCTCTTTTAAACTACTTTAAATCACTAAACTTCTATAATCATTCAAAATAACTCTCTTTTAAGGTTTTATTATGACTCTGTTGAAGTTACTGTTAATGATTTTTATGACATCTTATCTGTTGTTTTCTGTTGAAGTAGAGTGTTTTTTCTCAAAAACCAAAGGTAGATTCTATAAAAATGGTGTAGATAATATTATAGTCAAAGATATAAACAGAGCAAAAAAGAGTATTTTTGTTGCTAGTTACTATCTGACAAACAAACAGATTATATCTGCTTTAAAGAGTGCATATAAAAATGGGATAAGTGTCAAGATTGTAACAGATGACAAGAGAGTAAAAGATAGAGGATACAAGATTTTAAATGGCGTTGGAATAGATATTCATACTGACAGTAACTCTACTACTTTGCAACACAATAAATTTATAGTTATAGATAGATATATTGTATGGAGTGGATCTGGCAACTATACAGTATATTCATTTTATAGAAATAATGACAATTATATAAGAGTCAAAAGTAAATCTGTAGCCAAAAGATATATCAAAAAATTTAATGCTCTTTACAATGGCAAAAAAGAGAAGATAACTCCATATAAAGGTAGAAATTTAGAAGTCTATTTCTCTCCAGATGAAGAGTTGAATAGAGTTATTATAAAGTATATAAATAGAGCCAAAAAGAGTATAAAGTTTATGCTTTTTGCTTTTACAGACAAAGAGATAGCAGATGCTTTGATTTTGGCAAAAAAAAGAGGTGTTACGGTAGAGGGTATATTTGATAGAGTACAAAATAGGTATCAGCACTACTCAAAATATGACTATCTCAAATCAAACAATATAGCTGTATATCTTGATAACAATAGGTATAAATTGCATAATAAAGTTTTAATTGTTGATAATAGATATGTACTAACAGGTTCATACAATTATACACATAAAGGAAGTAGCCAAAATAGTGAAAATTTGATTGTAATTAAAAATAGGCAGATAGCACAAAAGTATATTAATGAGTATAATAAAATAAAATCAATAAGATAATGGTTTTCTCTACTTTGGCTTTAAATCTTTAAATGGTGATTTTGGGTATAATCTCAACTATCTTATATATACTTATTTATGGCATTTTATAAAGGATATTTAATGGGGCAGACAATAACTGAAAAGATTTTCTCAGAACATGCCGGCAAAGAAGTAAAAGCTGGTGAGATTGTAAGGGTAGATATAGATATGGTTATAGGTAATGATATTACTACACCTATATCTATCAAAGCTTTCAAAGAGAGTGGAGCTACAAAACTTGCCAATCCAGAAGGGTTTGCAATAGTTATGGATCACTATATACCGGCTAAGGATATAGCAAGTGCAAATCAGGCAAAAATCAGTAGAGATTTTGCATATGAGCATAATTTAAAATACTTTTTTGATGAAAAAGATATGGGTATTGAACATGCCTTGTTGCCAGAGAAGGGATTGGTAGTCCCGGGTGATGTAATAATAGGTGCAGATAGCCATACCTGTACTCACGGAGCTTTGGGAGCTTTTAGTACCGGTATGGGAAGTACAGATATATCATTTGCAATTATTACAGGTGGAAATTGGTTTAAGGTACCAGAGAGTATCAAGGTAGAACTTCGTGGCAAACCTGGCAAACATGTATATGGCAAAGATATAATTTTGGAAGTTATCAGAATACTTGGTGTTGATGGAGCATTATACAAAGCTCTTGAATTTACCGGTGATACCATAGCACATTTGAGTATGGATGATAGATTCAGTATCTGTAATATGGCTATTGAAGCAGGAGCCAAAAATGGAATTATTGCAGTTGATGATATTACCAAAGCTTATCTTGATGAGAGAGCCAAGGCAAATGGCGGTCTCAGATCTGAGCCAAAAATTCACTACTCAGATAGTGATGCTATATACTCTAGGCATATAGTTATAGATGTAGATAAACTCTCTCCTGTTGTTGCTTATCCATTTTTGCCAAGTAATGGTAAGAGTATAGAAGAGGCTCAGGCTGATAATATAGAGATAGATCAAGTTATGATTGGAAGCTGTACAAATGGACGATTGGAAGATTTGAGAATTGCAGCAGAAATTGTAAAGGGCAAAAGAGTAGCCAGAAAAACTAGAATGATAGTAACTCCAGCTACCCAAAAGATATTTATGCAAGCAGAAAAAGAGGGACTTATAGATATATTGATAGAAGCTGGTGCTGTTGTATCAAATCCTACATGTGGAGCTTGTTTGGGTGGATATATGGGGATACTTGGTGATGGTGAAAAGTGTGTGTCCACAACAAACAGAAATTTTGTAGGTAGAATGGGAGCAAGAACTAGTGAGATATATTTGGCAAATTCAGCTGTAGCAGCTGCTAGTGCAATTGCAGGTAAACTTGTTGATCCAAGAGATTATACATAATATAAAATGATTACTCAAAGATATTAAATATAGTTTGTATGGGGGAAAAGATAAATGAGAGATTATATTATCTCTTCTCCATCTATCCATACAGATTTAACATCTTTGGTATGAAGTATGGTTTGAATTGCTAATTGTGATATATCTTTGGGTAGGTGGGGGAGTGATACTACTGCAAAATCTGCCAAAGCTCCCTTTATAATCTCTCCTGTATTACTCTTTAGAGCTTTTGATGGTGTTGATGTTATACCTTTGAGTAACTCTTTTGCAAACTTGTCCAAATCTTGATTATAGTGCATCATTAAAGCTTCTCTTAACTCATCAAATATATTTAGTGACCAGTTGGAACTAAGTCCATCTGTTGCTATGGATATTGGTATATTGTTGCATTTGCTCAAATTCAATCTGCCACATCCAAGGAGTCTGTTTGAGCGTGGACAATGTATTATAGAGTGATTATTTAGAGCAAGATGTTGATACTCCTCTTCTTTTAGATGTATGGCATGTACAAATAGGGTAGGGTAACTATCAAATGCTTCTATAAACTCTTTTGGTGTGGTTACAGCCTTTGTTACTCCAAATTTTTCTTTAAAAAATCTAGCAAACTCTCCACTATTATACTCTAACCACTCTCTTTCATAAGGGGATTCCATAAAGTGGGTAGATAGAGGCATATTGTTCTCTTTGGCTCTTTGAATGACTCTTTTTAGGAGTATGGGATGTACAGAGTATGGACTGTGTATGGCAATAGCTGGAGTAATTTTATCCTTTGGATCTGCTTTTATACTGTTATCTACTCTTTGTAAAAAATCATTATATAAAGCATCTACCGCAGATGGTATAGAACCTATTGCCTCATTGAAAAAGATAACTCTTTGTGGAGCTTTTTTACACACTTCAAGCTCCAATCCATAACTTGATACTGCACCAAATGTAGTAATACCACTCTTTATCATATCTATACAGGCTTGATACATTATGTTATCATCGGCACTATTTAGTAACTCATCTCTATTTTCTATTACAGAGTGTAACCACTCCATAAAATCACCATATTTTAGTGTAGATATATTTGAAGAGAACTCTAAATGTATATGAGGGTTTATAAATCCTGGATATATGATACTGCTTTTATACTCTATTATATCTATATTAGAGTAGTTAATTTCTAATCTATCTATATCTATTATATCTATTATTTTATCATCAAATACTACTGCTTTATTGAGTTGATAATCAAATCCATCAAATATATATGGTGCTGTTATTGCCCTCATTATTTATACTCCTTTTGGGTTGAAAAGATTCCTCCCATAAAAGGAGGATAGAAGAGGTATTAAAGAGAAATACTCTATTGATGCTCAATATAATCTTGTGTGATTTGATGAATGACCTTTTGCATAGCATCTGTTCTATCATAAATGAGTGTAGGGATAAAGTGTTTTTGAGACTTGTTCATAAATCTAAAGAACATAAAATCTTTTTTGAGTTGTTCTATTCTTTTTCTATTGGCAGATGAAGTATATTCACTATTTTCCATATCATATAGAGTATTATCAAAATAGTTTAGACTCTCTCTCATTTTAAACTCAAATTTTGGATCTTTTACTCCCCAGCTCTTCATCATATACAGACCTGACATTCTCTCAAGAACTACTCCAAGATAACTCGATAACCCTATCAATTTACCCAACTCTCCGGGATTTCTTTTGATGACATATCTCATTAATGAACTGTATGAGAGTAGAAGTTTATCCATTTTCTTTTGTAATTTATCTATTTTATCTTTGTTTGGATGTTCAGAGAGCATTTGTTTTATTTGAATCCACCGCTCTTGGATATTTGAGAGTATCTCTTTTTCTTCATCTTTAGTTAATATCTCTTTTAATTTATCCATACCCTCTTCATACTTTTTTATGAGTTTTGGAAGTCTTTTGGCTGAATCTTTATAATCATTTCCAAGTCCCATAAAAGCATAATCTTTAAACATCTTTTGTGTTAGTATCTTTTGTATATTGACCTGTTCTATCATCTTTTTTTCTTCATTACTGTTGGCGTATGTAGTGTTTATAAATAGTACACTAAACAGTAACAGATAAATTAATCTTTTAAACATTCATCCTCTCCTACTCTCTATTTTGGTAATTTTGGAAATTCTATATTTTTTGGTTTTCTTCCCTCTAATGCTTTGAAAAATGCTATTAGATAATCTACTTCATTATCATCTATTTCACTGAGTGTAAGTTGAATTCTTGACATCTCTTTTATTGCATCTTTTAGGTTATCAACTGTACCGTTATGAAAATATGGAGGTGTCAAAGTGACATTTCTAAGGGTTGGTACCTTTACAAGCCCATCTTTGTTACCCTTAAAATCTCCTACATCTTTGTATTTAAAATCACTTGCTATACCAAATGGTTGCATAGAGCCACCAATAGCAATTCCTGTATGACAATTGGTACAACCTCTCTCCATAAATATCTTTAATCCCTTTAACTCTCTTTGATTTAGAGCATTCAAGTTTCCATTTAAAAAGTCATCAAATCTTGATGGAGTTACCAAAGTTCTCTCATAGGCTCCTATAGTATCTGCAATGAGTTTAAATGTTATTTTTACATCATTTCCATATACCTTTTTGAACTCTTTTACATATCCAGGGATTGAAGTTATCTTTTTGACTGCAATTTCTGGTGTAATTGCCATCTCTACAGTTGCTTGCATGGGACCTTGAGCTTGATCTTCCAAGTCTGGACTTCTTCCATCCCAAAATTGTCTATCAAAAAATACTGCATTATATACTGTAGGCGAATTTATATGATGAGGATTCTTACGCCCTTTTACTCCAACAGCAACAGGTACTGCATCTGCACCATTTGTAAACAGGTTATGGCAAGATGCACAACTTACTGTATTGTCTATAGAGAGTCTTGGATCATAATATAGTTTTCTACCAAGCTCTATCATCTCAGGTGTTAGTTTGCCTTTTGGATCAATTAGCTTCTTTAGCTCTGCTGGATCGTTGGGAATAGGTTTTAAGCCTACTTTTTTTGCTTTTTCCAATAGTTTTCTGGGATCATCCATTGATGCTTCAGATATACTAAACATTAAAGCAAACAGTATAAGTATATATACTACTCTTTTTATCACTTATGCTCCTTTTTACTCCAAAAATATATCTTTATATTAAGATATAATAAAGTAGATTCTATTTCAAAATGGATTAATTTCATCTGAAAAAGATTATCTACTACTTTATATTGGGTGGTAATACCACTATAAATACACAATATACAAAAAATTAGCCAAATATACCTTTGGCAACTATAATAGTACCAAAAAGTACCATTACCAAAGCACCAAATTTTGTGGTATAACCTTTGTTTCCTATAAATATGGATACAACTGTACCACTAAGAGCCAGTAGAACCAGTAGCCCATATAATAAAAAGAGTAATCTAACTTCTTCTTTTGGAAAACTCATTTTAATACTACTATCTATTATAAATGTATTAATTGCTATATATATAATCCATAAATAAAGAAGAATAGAGAAGAAAAATGTCCAAAAGAGAAATTGTACTTTGCCTCCTCTTTTGGTAACCAAGCGACCTTTATTTGATTTGATATGATAATAACCCTTTGGCAGTGCCACTTTTTTGCCTTAAAATCTATATCGAATTTGTGCTGTAAAACTCAACTCTTTATGTCTGTTGGTCATCTTTACATCTCCTATACTGTCACCTTCATATATAATACCATCTTTAGTCTTGGTAGGTGAATATACAAATGCTATATCTATATTTGTACTATCTGAAATATCAAAGCTTCCACCTACTGTATAGTGTTGCTCTGAAGTAGCAGGAAATCCCAATAGATTTAGATAGTTTTGCAGATTTGTTTTGTGACTGGTATCTATAGCACTTTTGCCATAATTGTAACCCATTCTAAATACCCAACCGTTAAAGCTGTCATATTGATAGCCTACTGCATACACCTTTTGATCTTGCCAACCAAAGTTGCTGTAGCCGTCTGCTTCACTCCAGAGTATCTCTTTATAGTCAAATGCTACTGTATGGTGAGTATAACTGTAGCTTATACCTACTCCATACTGCTGTGGTT
>JAMOSA010000290.1 GCA_027063325.1 Campylobacteraceae bacterium | reverse complement strand
GGGTAAAATCCCACTATTAACCAAAGAAGAAGAGATTGAACTCTCAAAACAGATTGAAGAGGGTGAAGATATTATTATAGATGCAATATGCTCTGTACCATATCTTATAGATTATATCCTAAACTACAAAGAACCTCTGTTAAATAGAGAAAGAAGAGTAAAAGAGCTTTTTAAAAGTTTTGAAGATGCCGGAAATGAAGATGATATTGAAGATGATATTGAAGAGAACAAGGGAAAAAAGGCAGACAAGAGAGTAACTCAAGTAATTGAGAGTTTTAAACATCTTGAAAAAGCTAAAAAAGAGTGGATAAAAGAGCGTAAAAAACTCCTTAGAATGCAAGAAGAGGGTGCAGATGAGATGGAGATTATCCATCAAAGATTAAAAGTAGCATTTCGTAAAGATACCCTTAAAAATGCTTTGCTCAACCTAGGACCTACAAGTAAACTTATAAATGAACTTGTCAAAGCTATGGAGACAGCTCTAAAGAGTGATGATGGATTTGAAAAAGAGTTAAAAAGACTTGAGTATAGATTACAGCTTTTTAATGATCAACTCAGAGCAAACCACCAAAAAATCCTTGATAATATTATAAATATGTCAAAAGAGGAGATTGCTGAAGCAGTTCCAGAGACTACAAATGTGAGTACATATGTACAGATTAAAAAACTCTTTGAGACAAGAGAAGCAAGTAAAAACAGTTTTGACCTACCTCCTGAAAAACTAGAAGAGATTCTTCAGCAGATAAATATAGGCAAAGCCAAGAGTGAAAAGGCAAAAACAAGAATGGCAAAATCAAACCTGAGACTGGTTGTATCAATTGCCAAGAGATATACAAACAGAGGATTGCCATTTTTGGATCTTATTCAAGAGGGTAATATAGGTCTAATGAAGGCTGTAGATAAGTTCGAGTATCAAAAGGGTTATAAATTTTCAACCTATGCTACATGGTGGATTAGACAAGCAATCAGCCGTGCTATTGCTGATCAGGCAAGAACTATCAGGATTCCTATCCATATGATAGAGACAATCAATCGTATCAATAAAATTATTAGAAAGCACTTACAAAAAACAGGTCGTGAACCAGATTTAGAAACTATAGCACAAGAGGTTGGTTTAAGTGTGGACAAGGTAAAAAATGTAATTAAAATTACAAAAGAGCCTGTCAGTCTGGAAGCTCCTGTTGGAGATGAAGATGATGGAAGATTTGGTGATTTTATAGAGGATAAAAGTAGTATAAGTCCAACAGAAGCTGTTATGAATGATGATTTAAACAAACAAATTGATGATGTACTTGGACAACTCAACGAAAGAGAACAAGCAGTAATTAGAATGAGATTTGGACTACTGGAGGATATGAGTGACAGAACACTTGAAGAGATAGGCAAAGAGTTAAATGTAACAAGAGAGAGAGTCAGACAAATTGAGAGTAGTGCCATCAAAAAACTAAAACATCCAAAAGTTGGTAGAAAACTTAAAAACTATATAGAAGAGTAGCATGGAAAAAGAACCAAACTTTTTTGCACTTATTATAGGTACAGAGATATTAAATCGTCGTAGAGAAGATAAACACTTTGATTTTTTAAGTACAGAGTTACTAAAAAGAGGCTACAAACTAAAAGGAAGTTTTGTTATAGAAGATGATCCATCTTTGATAATACAAACTCTCAAATTTTTAGCTTCAATTCCAAAAAGTGTAATATTCAGCTTCGGTGGCATTGGTTCTACTCCAGATGATCACACTAGAAAGTGTGCAGCAGTTGCGCTAAGAGATGGTATGCTAATAGAGCATACCAAAGCTGCTGATATTATCAAAAAAAATCTAGGAGAGAGAGCATATCCATATCCAATCAAGATGGCACAATTACCAAAAAGAGCCAAATTGTTACACAACCCAGTAAATAATATGCCAGCATTCTATCTTGATGATAGATACTTTTTTATGCCCGGATTTCCACAGATGAGTCATCCGATGGTTGAGTGGATACTTGATAATATATTTCCAGAAGGTGGCAAAAAGAGATATAGAAGAACTCTTCAGGCTCTATGTCGCGAAAGTCAACTTATAGATGTAATGGAATCTCTACCAAAAGATATAGAGTTATCATCTCTTCCAAAATTATACAGTGACGGTCCAAGAGTTTCTATCTCACTCTCAGGTACAAACAAACAAGAGGTTGAGAGATATTTTCAAAAGTTTATAGATAAACTACAAAAAGAAAACATCTCTTATTCTGTTTTAAAAGAGTAGCTTTTGTAATCTATCTGATGCTACAGTAGCTCTCTCTTTTAGGAATATTGTAGTAATTGCATCTGTATAATTTGATGGTTCTATATTTATCTCTATAATCTCTTTTGGGGTTGCTTCATAAGGTAACATTGATGCTGGTATTACTTCACCGGTTGTTCCTATAATTATCAATACATCAGCACTCTTTAGCATCTCTATTGATTTTTGGTAAGCTTGTGGTGGTATAGCTTCACCAAAAAATATAAAATCAGGCTTTAACAGACTGTTACACTCTGGACACAATGGAGGTAACTTTTGCAACAACTCTTCTTTAAACTCAAATCTTACTTTGCAATTGGTACATACCAGATATTGTGCAGTTCCGTGAAACTCTATTACCTTTTTGCTACCGGCTTCCTGGTGAAGATTATCTATATTTTGGGTAATAACCCCTCGGAGTTTGCCAATACTTTCTAACTTTGCTATAAATTTGTGAGCATCATTTGGTTTGGCATTGACTCCCATATAGTCATAAAATATCTCTTTGATTACACTCCAACACTCTTTTGGTTCTTGAAAAAAGTAATTTATATCCAAAACCTTTGGATCATACCTGCTCCAAAGTCCAGTTGGTCCTCTAAAGGTGGGAATACCACTCTCTACAGAGATTCCAGCACCAGTAAATGCTACTCCTCTTTTCATATTTTTCAATACTTCAACTGCTCTTTTATATCTGTTCATAACATCTCCTTTAGATCTCTTCATATACTATATCATATATATATTCAGATGATTTACTCTCAAGCAGATCCTCTATATCTCTTCTTAGCTTTGCTGATTCAATACTATTTGGGGATAGATATGCTATTGCAATCTCTGCCTCTTTTGTATATGAACCACTAACATCAAGTACAGACAGATTTTTTCTTTTTAATTTGTCAATAATACTGTTGACTATAGATCTTCTGCCCTTGAGTGATTGAGCATAAGGTAAATCAAGCAAGATACTCATATATACCATTTTCATACCAAACCTCCAAATATGGGTAACATCTAACCATCTAAAAAAAATTTAACTCTTTTATAGCTTTTTTATTGTACCACATACCATAGTATGGATATAATTGGAATATAAAAATATACAAAGGGGGAGTTATGAGCAAATTGGATGAAAAGATTGAGCTATACAAAGAGAGTGCCAAAAAACTTGAACTTGGATTGGATGATGAGTTTTTGGCAAAAGTTACAAAGGGATTGGGACCTTCAATATACAAAAAAGATGCAGAGACTGTATCATGCTCTGATCCTTTAGAGCTTGAGAGAATCAGAGAAAACTTTCTAAAGAAAAAACTTGGTTTAAAAGAGAGTAACGAAGATTTGGATAGTCTGATAAAAGAGGTATGCCAAAAACTGGGAACTTCAAACAGAAGAAAATATAGAGCTTTGTTTTATGCACTGTTAGCACAAATGAGTAACAAAACAGAAATATACGCATAGTATGAGAGTGCTTATAGCAGGTAGTGGAGGCGTTGGAGGATATTTGGGTGCAAAACTGCAAAAAGGGGGAGCAGAGGTAGCACTTCTTGCTAGAGGTAAACACTTACAAGCTATAAAAGAGAATGGTCTCAAAATAATAGAACCTGATAGCAGTTGGAGTATCAAGCCCGATTTGGCAGGTGATGATCCCACAAGTTGGGGTCACTTTGATTTGATTATCCTATCAACAAAACATCCCCATCTAGCCAAAATATTAAAACAGATTGAGCCAATTATAGATAGAGATACAAAAATTCTACCTATATTAAATGGTGTAGATCATGAAGAGTGTATAGCCCAAAAACTACCAAATGCTGATATTTTATATGGTTGTATATATATAATATCACATATTAAAGAGGCAGGAGTTATAGAAAAAAAGAGTGATCTGTTTAAACTCTGCTGGGGCAAACCAAATAAATTTGATATATCCAAGTACAATAATATCAAAGAGTTGTTTGATAAAAGTGGTCTTAGACATAGACCAACATCAGATATAAATCGCCAAAAATGGCTAAAATATCTATTCATTGCACCAATGGCAATGTTAACTACATATTATGGAGTGAGTATGGATAGAGTACATATAGAACATAAACTTGAGTTACAAAAACTACTAAATGAGATAAAAGAGGTGGCAGAAAAAAAGAGAATAAAAATAGATAAAGATGATTTAAAAAACACTCTAAACCAAGCTTCAAAAGTACCAAAAGGAGCCAAAACATCAATGCAACTTGATTTTGACAAAAAGATAGCTTCAGAGATAGAGGCTCTATGTGGACATATCCTAAGAGAAGCTCAAAAAAATGATATAAATACTCCCACTACACAAAAACTATACAGTGCATTACGAGCAAAAGATATTTGCTCATCATCACAACCACTGTGCGGTTAAATATGCGTTGGATTATAGATAAGAGTTTTGATTTTTGTTATGGTCACAGAGTGTGGTCACAAGAACTAAACAGAGATTTCAGCCTTGATGAGTGTCTGATGTGTCGCCATCTACATGGACATCAGGGGAAAATAAAGATATTTTTATCATCAAATCAGTTGCAAAAAGGGATGGTTACAGACTTTAAACACCTAAACTGGTTTAAAGAGTGGCTTGATGCCACCTTGGATCACAAATTTATTATAGATATATCCGATCCACTCTATTTTGATTTGATGTCACACTACTGTAACAGTGACGGTAAAGCAGATAAAGAGAGTTTAATAGAGAGTAAATATGGATACTGGATACCAGATTTGAGCAGACTTGATACTAACTCTCCAAAAGCTCTGATTGAAAAGTATGAAGGTATGGTAATAGTAGATTTTGTACCAACAAGTGAAAATCTAACAGCTTGGATAATGCAGGTAGTAAAACAAAAGATGAAACCATTGAATATAGAGGTAGAATCTGTAGAGTTTTGGGAGACACCAAAGTCACACTGTAAGGTTATCGAGTGAAAATTACTCTAATTCGCTTCAAACAGACACCATTTGGTGGTGCCGAAAGGTATATGGATAGACTAAAGAAAACTCTTGAGAGTATGGGTTATGAGACTCAAATAGTATCCTCTTCTTTACCAAAATTTCTACCATCATGGATTAGAGTACTCACTTTTGCATACAGTAGTTGCAAAAACAAAGACTCATTTTACTTCTCTCTTGATAGAATCGTATGTCCTGATATATATAGAGCAGGTGATGGAGTACACAAAGCATTTTTAAAAACCAAAGGCTTTTCTTTAAATCCTCTGCATATAGTACTACTCTACCTAGAAAATAGATGCTTTAAAAATGCAAAAGTTATTATTGCAAATTCAAAAATGATAAAAAGAGAGATTATTGAATATTACAATATAAATCCTAACAAGATAAAGGTAAT
>JAMOSA010000289.1 GCA_027063325.1 Campylobacteraceae bacterium | reverse complement strand
CATATCATGTTTTTATTGTCATCAGATAGCATTTGTCAAAGAGGCTCATCAATCAAATAATATTATGTTAGCTAGACAGGTAGAGGGTATAAAACCTACACTCTATGGATCACTTGAAAATCCAGACAGTAGCGATAAGCATGAGATGGTAAAGAGTCCAATATATCAAAAGTATGCCTGTATTGGTTGTCATTCACATAAAAGAAATGAAAATGGTGTATTAATATTTAGAGCTACCAACAAAGGTGAAGGTAGCAAAGATTGTATCAAGTGTCATATGCCATATATTGATGGTGGTGTAGAGAAGATGAATAGAAAATCAAGACAGAAGCATAGAAGTCACTATTTTGCTGGTATTCACGATGAAAAGATGAGACAAAAGAGTGTAGATATAAATGTATCTTCACAAAAAGAGAGTATAGATATAAATATTACAAATAAAATGGGACATCCGCTTATACTTCAAGCTGCAAGAATGAAATATCTAAAAATATCTTTATATAGAGATGGCAAAGAGATATGGAGTAATTTTAAAAAAGATCCAAGAGAAGATAAACAAGGAACTTTTACTATAGATTATTTAGATGAAAATGGTACTATAACACCTGTCCCATTTAATGCCACAAAAAGAGGATTTGCCAATAACTTACAAGCTTATGAGAGCAAAATACTACACTACAAAACCCCACCTCTTAAAAAGGGAGATAAAATTGTAGTTCAAATGTATGTAAGATTGGCAAAAGATGTATGTATTGCAGCTTTAGGTTTAGGTCAAAAGTGGCAAGAGCCTATACTTATGAAAAGAGTAGAGTTTATAGTAAAATAACAAAAAAACAAAGGATATAAATGAGAGTAATTAAAAGTACAATATCAGCGATTATTGCCTTAAGTCTTGCTACTGCTGTAGTAAATGCCAAATCAAAAGCATTACCAGTACCCAAGTCAAAAGATAAAATATTTGTAGTAGAGAGAGAAAATTCAGCATTGGCTGTAATAGAAAATAATCTCTTGAGCAATGAAATTAAAGGTATGCACAACTTTAATCATGCAGTTGTAAAGTTTAGAGATAATGATGGTTATGTAATCACAAGAGATGGTTATATTATCAAATTCGATCCAATCAAAGAGAAAAAACTCAAAGAGTATAAAACCTCAAAGAGTGCAATAGGGTTTGTAGTGGGTGACAACTATGTAGCTGTAGCCAACTATGACAATAAAACAGTAGAGATTTTAGACAGAGATTTAAATCCTTTGCAGACAATTAAAACTGGTAGTAGAAATGTAGGGATCAAAGAGTATAAAGATTATTTGGTATTTGCCTGTATGGATAGTGATGAATTATGGATTATGACAGATACAACGCCAAAGGCAAAAACACCCAAATTTGAGTTATATAAAAAGATTGAAAAAGCTGGTGAAGTACCATTTGATGCAATGATAGATAAAAACCTCTATGTAGTAGGTTTTTTTAATTCAAAAAATATTGGTGTATTAAATCTTGATAATATGCACTACAAAAAAGTTCCATTAAAGATGGAGACAAAAGAGAGGATTTTGAAAGTACCTCACTTTGGATTTTGGAGTATCAGTGGAAAATACTTCTTTATTCCGGCTGTTGGTAATAAAAAGGTATTTGTATTTGACCATAACTTCAACTATATAAAATCAATAGATGTAGATGGTAATCCAGTTTTTACATCACTAAGCCCAAACAAAAAGTGGCTGGCAGTTACATTTAGCGGTAAAAAGTTTCCAGTTGTTCAGATAGTAGATGCAAAAGAGTTAAAAGTTGTACGCACTATGAAATTCCCTGGAATGATACTACATGTAAGATGGTCTCCAATGGGTAAATATATATATTTTAGTGTAAATGATAAGGATACTGTTCAAGCTTATAAAATTACAGGTGATGATCCCAATAAATGGTGGTTGAATATAGAGTGGCCAGTACCAAAACCATCTGGTATCTTTATATTTGAAAAAAAAGATGAAAATGGTAGTAAATAGTTTTAATAATTATCAAAGATGGGGTCTAATAAACCCCATTTTATTTTGAGTTAGCAATTATATTAGCTACTTTTTTGTTTGTAACTTTTGCAATGTCCTCAAATGAGGCTTGATTGATAGCTTCAAAGCTACCAAAATAACTAAGAAGTTTTTTTATAGTAGCTGGGCCAATTCCTTTTTTGTTTAGCAGTTGGCTTTGAAGATTATCTTTTTGTTTTTTGTTTCTGTGATATGTTATTGCAAATCTATGTGCTTCATCTCTGAGCCTTTGTAACCATTGCAACCTTTTATCACTTGGCATTAGTCTGTACTCTTTATCAAGTGAATAGATTATATCTTTTGCACTCCCTTTTGCTCTATGGGCTTTTGCATCAATTTTCTCTTTTGCTATTGCCAAAAGCTTTATATCTACACCTACTTGCAATAATAGGCTATGAGCTAGTTTCAGTAGTGTTGTACCACCATCAAGCAACCACATATCAGGTGGTGGCTCTTTGTCAAAATCACTTATTCTTCTTTGGAGCATCTCCATCATCTGGTGATACTCATCACTACTTGTTAATTGGTACCTTCTATAACTGGATTTATCCCAGCTATTTTCATCATATACAACCATTGCCCCAACAGGTGCTTCACCCATATGGTGAGAGTTGTCAAATACTTCCACTCTCCAAGGTATTGTATCTAATTCAAACAATTTTGCTATATCTTTTTGAATCTCCACTTTTGGTCTGTTTTGCTCTTTTTGTCTGAGTAGTTCTGAAGCATTCTTTTTGGCTAACTCTATCATTTTGTATCTATTGCCCCTTTTTGGTATGCTTATAGATACTTTTTTATTTAATCTTTTACTGATTGTTGATTGCAGACTCTGTATATCTTCAATTTCATCTGATATTAGTATCTCTTTTACAATATGTATAGAATCCTCTTTGTAAAAATCGAGCAGACTTTGTCTATATATAGAGGATATATCATAGTGTTGTGCAATTCTAAAGAAGCTATGGTTTGAAGAGGCTATTTTGCCATCTCTTAGAAATATTCTTACAACAACACCCATATTGTTACCATTTGTATCTATTGCAAATATATCATACTCAGCACCATTTGCTAAATCTATACCAGATTTTATCTGCAAAGACTCTATGGCTTTGATTTTATCTCTAATAGTAGCAGCTTCTTCAAACCTCTCTTGTGAAGCTAACTTTAGCATCTTTTGCTGTAACTTTGATATGAAAAGTTCTCTATTTAAAATCCCCTCTTTTGCTTGGGATATTAGAGTATTATAGTAACTTTGGGTTACTTTACCTTCACAAGGTCCTAAGCATTTACCTATTTGATAAAATAGACAGAGTTTTTTATTTTTTAGTGAACCTCTTTTTTGAACTAGGGGATAGAGTTCATATATAGTATCTATAAGCTCTCTTGCACCATTTGGAAATGGTCCATAGTAGGAGATCTTTTTACCCTTTATAGCTTTTCTGGTTATTTCAAATCTAGCAAATGGTTTGGATTCATCTATATAGATATATGGATATGTTTTATCATCTCTTAGGAGTATATTGTATTTTGGTTTGAGTTGTTTTATCAAAGAGTTTTCTAAAATCAAAGCATCTTCTTCACTCTCTACAACAATACTCTGTATTGAAGTTGTCTCATTTAGCATTTTGAGTATTCTAACATTTAAGTCTGGATTTGGTCTAAAATGTGGTGTAAATCTCCAATAGCTTTTGACTCTCTTTTTGAGACTTTTTGCTTTGCCTATATATAATAGTTTATTATTTTTGTCAAAATATTGATACACTCCTGGTATATCTGGCAATGCTTTGATCTGCTTTAGTAAGTTATCCATTTTCCAAAGCTCTTCTTCTGTGGTTTTGAATAATCTCTTTGATTCTCTCAAAACTTTGGGATAACTCTTTGTCTTTTACATCAATTTTGAAATTACCACTTGCCACCTCTGCATATTTTGGTATTGTTGGGCGATTATTATCAACAATAGGAGCATATTTGGTATGAAATATGGCTACTTTTTTGGCTTTCATAAAATCACAATCTTGTCTATTTTGTATAAATGATGATAATAGGCTTTTCAATACATCTTTGTTATAATCTAACTCCATTTTATAGCCTGGGTGTTTTATAGCTACAAATAGAGTATCATCTTTGACATATACAAAGGCAATTATCTTTTGTATCCTTGGTGGTAATAACCTTTTGAATGTAGCATAACAACCACGCTGAGAGAGAGGTCTAAATTGAGTTTGAACTCTAAGAGATTCAAGAATAGTTTTACTGGTTTTCATAGTGTAATTATATCATTACTATTTGTATTTTTACTAACTGCTTGTGGACACAAAGCTCCACCTGTATATACCAAACCAGATACAAATACTACTATAGGCAGTAGCAGTGAATAGATATGATGTCATAATAATTGGTGCTGGAATTGCAGGGCTTTATGCCTCTATGCAATTGCCAAAGAGTATGAAAGTATTGGTTGTTTGCAAAGATATTCCTTGGGAGTGTAATACATTTTATGCCCAAGGGGGTATTGTAACTGCACTAGATAATGAAGATATTAAGCTACATATATCAGATACCCTAAGTGCAGGAGCTTATCACAATTTTGAAAAAGCTGTAGAGATTATGTCAAAAGAGTCAATATCTCTTAGAGATGATCTCATAAACAGAGGTATGGAGTTTGACAAAGATAGTGATGGTAATTTACTATTTACCAAAGAGGCTGCCCACTCTTCAAGCAGAATTTTACATGCTGGTGGTGATGCAACAGGTAGATATATGCACTACTTTATGATGCAGCAAAATTATCATCTGTTACAGAGAAATACACTTGTATATGATCTGCTTATAGAAGGTGGCAGGTGTTATGGTATAAGAGCAATGGTAAACTATAAACCTATGACACTGTATGCCAAAAATGTAATAATTGCCAGTGGTGGAATAGGATCACTCTATGCATACAATACAAACTCAAGAACAGTCAGTGCAGATATTCAGGGTATTTGTATAGAAAAGGGTATTACACTCAAAGATATGGAGTTTATGCAGTTTCACCCTACTGTATTTGTCAAAACACCATATGCCAGAAAGTTACTATTGACTGAAGCTTTGCGTGGTGAGGGTGCTTATATAGTAGATGAGAATGGAAAGAGATTTCTATTTGAGTATGACAAAAGAGGTGAATTGGCAAGTAGAGATATAGTATCAAGAGCTATATTTGATTATAAACGCAAAACAGGATTAGAGGTATATTTGGATTTTTCTATGTTTGAAGAGGAGTGGTTTAGCCAAAGATTTCCAAATATTACCAAGACTTTTGAAGCTTTGGGGTACAGACTACCTCATCACAGAGTTCCAATATCTCCTGCATTCCACTATGCCAATGGAGGAATTGAGTGTGATGAGTATGGTAAAATACCAGGAATTGAAGGGTTATATGTAGCTGGTGAGGCTGCATGTACAGGAGTACACGGAGCAAACAGACTGGCATCAAACTCTTTGCTTGAGGCTGCTGTATTTGCAAAAAGGGTAGCAAACAGTATTATCAACTCTACCTCATACAGTGGCTCTATTCCAAATTTTGACAAAGATTATGATACACAACTCAAAAAGAGTAATGACA
>JAMOSA010000288.1 GCA_027063325.1 Campylobacteraceae bacterium | reverse complement strand
ATCCTGTTTACTACTGTTTAGTGCCTCTTGAAGTTGTGATTTTAACTCTTTGATTTGATCTTTTAATCTCTTGATACCTATTAGAGGATCTGCATTTTTTACTTCAGCTACTATAGTATCTCTCTCATCTTTTAGATGCTCTACCCATTTTCTGGCACTCTTACCACAAATTGCCTCTATTCGACGGACTCCAGCACTTACTCCACTCTCTTTTAATATTGAAAAAAGACCAATCTCTGCACTGTTTTTGACATGGGTACCACCACATAATTCAACAGAAGCTTCTGCAAACTTTACTACTCTTACTATATCTCCATACTTTTCACCAAACAAAGCCATAGCACCACTCTTTTTGGCTTCATCTATACTCATTTGGGCTACTTCACACCCAATACCACGCTCTATCTTGTCATTCACCCACTCTTCTATCTCTTTTAATTCTTTTTTTGTAAGTGCTTTTGGGTGAGAAAAATCAAATCTTAGTCTCTCTGCTTCTACCAAAGAACCAGCCTGAGTTACATGATCTCCTAATATATGTCTAAGTGCTGAGTGTAAAAGGTGGGTAGCACTGTGGTGTTTGGCTATCTCATTACGACTACTATCTACAATAGCTTCAACTCTCTCGCCAACCCTTAATATATTACCTTCTGTATCTATCAAAGAGAGATTTAGACTATTGAATTTGCGAGTATCAAGGACTTTGATATTTGGACCGCCATCTTCCACAATTAGTTCTCCTATATCTCCTATTTGTCCACCTGATTCTGCATAAAATGGTGTCTTATCCAACATTACCCAACCCATACCGCTTAGAGTTTGAGTCTGTTTATACCCCTCATCCAAGAGTGCTACAATAGTAGCAGTAGTTTGGGTAGTATCATAACCTACAAACTCATTACTGCCAATACTCTCTTCTATAGCTTTAAAATCACCCTGTATGCTACTCTCTCCACTACCTTTCCAAGATGCTCTTGATTTGGCTTTTTGCTCAGCCATTTTGGCTTCAAACTCTGCCAAATCCAAAGTAATACCCTTTTCTCTAAGCATATCTTGAGTTAGATCTAATGGAAATCCATATGTATCATAGAGTTTAAATGCAACTTCACCGCTAAATCTATCACCACTTCTTGACAACTCTTCATTAAATAGCTTGATTCCTGCTTCTATGGTAGTAAAGAATCTCTCCTCTTCTATCTTCATAGCACTCTTTATAGCATTTGCTTTTTGTGGCAAGTAGTCATAGTGTTTACCCATTTGCTCTACAAGTGTATCTACCAGTCTATACATAAATGGCTCTCTTAGACCCAGTAGATAACCATGTCTAATAGCTCTTCTTAGAATGCGTCTTAGTACATAGCCTCTACCCTCTTTATCGAAATTTACACCCTGAGCTAACAAAAATGTTGTAGAGCGTAAATGATCGGCTATTACTCTATAACTTGCAATATTCTCTTCTGTTGGCTCTTTTCCTACTATATTTGTGATAGCTTTTATATATGGTTTAAACAAAGATGAATCATAATTGTTATATACACCCTCTTTTATGGCTACTACTCTCTCAAGTCCCATACCAGTATCTATACTTGGCTTTGGCAGTGGATGTAGTTTACCCTCTTGATCTCTTTCATACTGCATAAATACAAGATTCCAAATCTCTAAAAATCTATCACCCTCTCCACCCATATAATCTTCAGGTCCATTAAAGTGTTCGGCTCCTTGATCATAGAAAATTTCACTACAAGGTCCACAAGGTCCTGTATCTCCCATTTGCCAAAAGTTATCTTTGTCTCCAAAGCGTTTGATTCTATCTGGTGATATATGCTCACACCAAAGCTCAAAAGCTTCATCATCACTCTCATGTACTGTTACCCAAATCTTCTCTACTGGCAGATTTAGCCACTCTTTGGATGTTACAAACTCCCATGCATATGCAATAGCCTCTTTTTTAAAATAATCTCCAAAACTAAAGTTGCCAAGCATCTCAAAGAATGTGTGGTGTCTTGCTGTATAACCTACATTATCCAAATCATTATGCTTCCCACCTGCTCTAATACAAGTTTGAGAAGAAGTTGCTCTTGGTGGATTTGGGATAGGTGCATCACCTGTAAATATACTCTTAAATTGCACCATACCTGCATTTGTAAACAGTAGCGTAGGATCATCCATAACCAATGGTGAACTTGGTACTACCTTATGACCTCTTTGTGCAAAATAGTCTAAAAACTGCTCTCTAATATCCATACCTCTATCCTATAATGTATAAATTGGAGTTATTCTACCCTAAAAGTGCTAAATAAGCTCAAATAGGTACAATATATTAAACAATTGAATAAAATTTTGGAGATATATGTGAAAACTTTAACAGTAATAGATACATTTGCATTTTTTTTTAGATCATACTTTGCTCTACCACCACTCAAAAGTGCAGATGGATTTCCCACTGGGTTACTTACAGGATTTATAAACTTCATACACAAACTGCAAAATGAACACTCTACAGACTATATACTATTTGCATTAGATAGTGAAGGTAAAACATTTCGTTCAAAAATATATCCAGAGTACAAAGCCAACAGACCATCACCACCATCAGAACTCATAGAGCAGTTACCAATAGCAATTGAATGGATTAACAAAATGGGATTTGCAAATATAAGTGTAGATGGGTTTGAAGCAGATGATGTAATAGCCTCTGTTGTCAAACATACAGAGGTCAAGGATATAGAGTGCAAAATAGTAAGCTCTGACAAAGATCTGTATCAACTACTAGATGACAGTAAAGTCTATCTTTATGATTGGGTAAAAAAGAGGGTTGTTGATGAGAGTGAATGTGAAGCTAAATTTGGAGTATTGCCAAAATATTTTGTAGATTTTCAAGCACTTATTGGAGATAGCAGTGACAATGTACCAGGAGTACCAGGTATTGGTCCAAAAACTGCATCAAAACTAATCAATGAGTACCATACACTGGAAAATCTGTATGCAAATATACAAAAGGCAGGAACTCCACGAATAAGAAAACTCCTTATTGAGTATAAAGAACAAGCCTTTATATCCAGAGATTTGGTCAAACTAAGAGATAATCTGTTTGATAAATTTGACCTAGAAGAGTTTAGATTTGAAGATAAAAACTATCTTGAGGCACTCAAAGATGAATTTATAAAGTATGGTATGAGACAAGCTATTGAGTGGAGTATAGATAAGAGTATAGCTAGTAATACCTCAAAAGATAGTATTGAGTTTGAGACTATACTTATAGATAGCAAAGAACAACTGTTTGAGACTTTGTGTTGTATTCCTCCAAATACAGTAATTGCATTTGATACAGAGACTACAGGTCTTGATAGATTTAATGATAAAATTGTAGGTTTCTCATTTGCTTGGGAGAGTAACAAGGCATACTATGTACCAATAGCCCATTCATATTTGGGAGTTGGTAATCAAGTTGCAAAAGATGATGCCATAGAGGCACTAAAACTGCTGTTTCACCATAGAATAGTAGGGCAAAATATCAAGTTTGATTTGATGATGATATACAATAATTTTGGATTAAACCATATAGAGCCTTGGGCAGATACAATGGTGATGGCATGGTTACTTCAACCAGGTAGTAGAGTAGGACTTGATAATCTGGCACAAAAATATCTAAACCATACAATGATAAGTTACAAAGATACAGTCAAAAAAGGAGAAGATTTCTCTTTTGTAGATTTAAAAGAGGCCAGTAGATATGCAAGTGAAGATGCAATCATAACTCTGCTTCTATACAAAAAATTTGACAATATGATAAAAAATAGTTGGAGAGAGTTAGATTATATAGCCAAGCATATTGAATACCCTTTTATAAATGTACTTATAGCTATGGAATTAACAGGTATAAAAGTAGATATCAATCGACTATTGACTCTAAAGACAAAGGTAGAAGAGAGACTAAACATACTAACTGAATCTATATATGAATTATCAAAAACCAAATTTAATATCAAAAGTACCAAACAATTGGGAGAAGTTTTGTTTGGCACTTTGAAATTAGAAGGTGGCAAAAAAACAAAGACCGGATACAGTACAAATGAAAAAGTTTTAGCAAAACTAATAGACAAGCACCCTGTTATACCTCTAATACTGGAGTATAGAGAGAATCAAAAAATACTATCTACATATATCAAACCTCTACTTCTTTTGGCAAGAAAAGATAAAAACAGTAGAGTACATACTACATTTTTACAAACAGGAACTGCTACAGGCAGACTCAGTTCAAAAGATCCAAATCTACAAAATATACCAGTAAGATCACCACTTGGCAAAGAGGTAAGAGATGCATTTGTAGCACCAGATGGATATAAGCTAGTATCTATAGATTACTCTCAAATAGAGCTTAGACTATTAGCCCACTTTAGTCAAGACAGAGTACTTATAGAGGCATTTAAAGATGGTATCGATATACATATGGCTACTGCTGTTAAACTCTTTGGTGAAGCCAAAGCCCAAGAGAAACGCTCATTTGCCAAATCTATAAATTTTGGATTACTATATGGTATGGGTCCTAGAAAACTATCAGATGAACTTGGTATAACAAATGCCAAAGCCAAAGAGATAATTACAGCATACTTCAAAGCTTTTCCAACTGTCAAAGAGTATTTATACTCTATTGAAGAGTTTGTAAAATCCAATGGATATGTACAGACACTTATTGGCAGAAGAAGATTTTTTGATTATGAGGGTGCTACCGGTATGCAAAAATCTTCTATTTTAAGAGAAGCTGTAAATACAGTATTTCAAGGCAGTGCAGCAGATCTAATCAAACTGGCAATGTTATCTATACATAAAACCATAGAAGATGAGAGCTTAGATGCCAAAATGATACTGCAAATCCATGATGAGTTACTCTTTGAGGTACCAATAGACAAAGCCAGTGAGTATGCTAGTAGATTTCAACATATTATGGAAAGTATATACAAATTGAATGTACCATTAACTTGCTCTGTAAGTATAGGAGATAGCTGGAGTGAGTTGAAGTAAAGTAGAGTAAGTGATCTTACTCTATCCCATAATATAGCCATCTTTTCTCTTTTTTGAAGAGACTTCTCTCTTGATACTCTTTAGCATCTATTATAGCAACAAACTCTACTATTGCCTCTTTCTTACCATCAACAAATTCTATAATCTTCAAACCATCAAAAGATACACTATTGCAGTACTCTCTTAATTCAGATTTCCATTTCTGCTTATGCTCTTGATACTGTTTATTATCTGGATGTATTGTAGCTATGATATAGTTGATCTCTTTAAGTGCATATGCACTATATCTTGATCTCATCAAACTCAAAGCATTTCTAGCATATAAACCCTTATGCAGAGGCTTACAACACTTTTTGTATATTATATTACTGCCACACGGACACAATCTTTTATCTAGCTTTGACACATTACAACCTTATTAGATTCAAAGGATTTATATATTTTGAATTTTTGGTAGCTTCAAATATCAGCTTGTGTTTTACTTTGCCAATAATTGTTCCCTTTTTTATTCTCAAATCTTTTCTTATAAGGGGTGATATTTTGGATAATCCTGCATATACAGTATGCAATTTTCCACTGTGTGCTACAATCACAACTCTACCAAGCATACTGTTTTTACCCATATATACCACTTTACCATTTAAGACATT
>JAMOSA010000287.1 GCA_027063325.1 Campylobacteraceae bacterium | reverse complement strand
CAGGTGTGTTTTGCCATTACCCGCTTCACCTATGACCAGAGCTGTTTTACTCTGATTGTTTGTATCATTTTTTATCTCTTCTACTAGACTTTTGAGACTGTTAAATTCATTTGAGTATATATTTGATTCATCATAGTGATTTTGAAAAGGGTTATCAACCTTTGAACTGCTAAATGGATTTATCTTTTTTGCATTTTCCAAAGACTCTTCCACAGATAGGAGTTTTTTATACAGCAGATATGTAAATTTGGCATCATATGAGGCACGATGTGCAAATGAAGAGTCAAAAAACTTATCATTTTCATCCTTTAGCATCAAAGATGTGGATAGAACCTCCAAAGAGTAGGGAGAGAGGGTAGGGAGTAGTTTCTTGGCTTTTTGGTATGTACATATACTCTTTAACTCTATCTCTTCGCCTATAGATTTGTAACTGTCTTTAAGAAGTTTTATATCATGATTGGCATTGTGTGCTACTATATAATTGTTTTGTAAAATGGGTTTTATCTTGTGTAGTACATAGGATAGATTGTTATCTATAAACTCTTCTACTATTAACTCTCCATTACTGCTTATAACAGCAATTTCACTTAATATCCCATGACCTTCGGTATCTACTACTACAAAATCCATTATACAACCTGAATATTATCTTTAAAACTACTGTTGAGGAAATCCTCCCTTACCTTGCATCTGCTTCATAATCTCTCGCATCTGCTTCATACCACCCTTGCCAGATAGCTTTTTTGCCATCTTTGCAGCATTTTTAAACTGCTTTAGTACTCTGTTTACCTCAACCTGGGTAAGTCCTGCTCCCTGGGCTATTCTTCTTCGGCGACTATTATTTAATAGATCCGGATTCTCTCTCTCTTTTGGAGTCATGGAGCTAATCATAGCTTTTATATGTTTGACCTCTTTTGAATTTTCCAGATCCATATCATCTAACTGTTTTGCCAAATTACCCATACCAGGAAGCATTCCAAGAATAGATTTCATAGAGCCTAATTTATTCATCTGTTCCATCTGCTCTAAAAAGTCATTGAAGTTAAACTGCCCCTTTTTGATTTTGCGGGTCATCTTCTTGGCACTCTTTTCATCAATTACAGCAGAAGTCTTCTCTACCAATCCCTCAAGGTCACCAGCACCCATTAATCTACCAACTATTCTCTCTGGTATAAATGGATCTAAATCTGGCATCTTTTCACCACTACCAATAAACCTAAGCGGTACTCCAACCTGATGGGCAATACCTAAAGCTACTCCACCTTTACTGTCTGCATCAAATTTACTCAGTACTACACCAGTAATTCCAATCTTTTCATTGAATGTTGAAGCAGTTCTTACTGCATCCATTCCAGTCATTGCATCAGCTACATAAAATATTTCATCAGGATTTGCTATCTTTTTGATAGTTGCCAACTCTTCCATCAAAGGCTCATCAATAGCAAGTCGTCCGGCTGTGTCAATAAGTACTACATCATACAACTCTTTTTCAGCCTTTTTAAGTGCCTCTTTCACTATATCCTGTGGAGTTGCATCTTCATCTGCTACCAAATCTACTCCGATTTGTTCACAAATTTGTCTTAGCTGTTCAACTGCAGCCAATCTTTGTAAATCTGCTGCTACAATCAATACCTTTTTTTTCTTTTGCTCTTTTAGCATATAGGCAAGTTTTCCAGTAGTGGTAGTTTTACCAGAACCTTGTAAACCGGTCATAAGTACAACTGTAGGTGGTTTTGAAGCAAATACAAATCCTTGATTACCTTTGGCAGTAAGTATCTTTGTAAGCTCCTCTTGCAAAGCTTTAAGAAAGCTATCTTTGCCAATACCGCTTTTTTTGGTACTTTTTTCTACCGAACTCAAAAGTTCTTTTACTACTTTGTGGTGTACATCAGACTTTAGCAGAGATTTTTTTAATTCAGTCAATACCTTTTTGAGTGCCTTTTCATCATCATGAAATCTTATTTTGCTAATGGCATTTTTAAAACTATCTGTTAGTGTGTTAAACATACTCTATAAATCCTCTCTTTAGATAATATTGTTTTTTGTATCATCTTTTACAAACTCTCGAATCACTTTTTGGATTTTGGTTTTGTTAAATGGCTTCTCTATATGTATATCATAATTTTGATTTAAATTCATAGAAGCTTTTGGATCACCTGTAATGGATACTATATATACATCTTGCCATCTGCTTTTGATAAAATCTGCTATCTCATCACCATCCATATCATTTAAGAATTTATCCAAAAAGATAATATCATATGGTTTTTGATCTTCATCTCCTCTTTTGGCCAACATCTCAAGTGCTTTTGAACCACTGTATGCTACCTCTATATCACAATACTCATTCTCAAGTACTGCCTGAAGCAAAGTAACATTTATTTTGTTGTCTTCTATTATAAGTACTTTTGCAGGTGGCTTGTAGTATGTGGCATTGTATAGTTTGATACCATAAAATGTACCTTTTGTAATTATATGATAATCTGAATAATCATCTCTTGATGAGAGTGACAGTAGTCTCTCTTCTACCAGGATTATTTTCTTGTCATTTGATTTTGCCCAATTTACAATATCTTCATTGAGGCTGTTTTCAAATATAATCAAATGAGTTGCATCATCGCTGTAGCCTCCTACACTCACTCTGTTTGCAGGTAATCCAAAATCTTTTAGGTATAGTTGTATCCACTTTACAGTACTGTCATCTTTGTTGTTTGTAATTATGGCTACTTTTTTATCCAGTGATGCATATTTTGGAATGATTGTATCACTATTTATTACTTCAACAGGTATGCTAAATTGAAACATACTACCCTTATCCAGTTTGCTTCTAAGTTCCAGTTTGCCACCCATTTGTTGTACATACTGCTGAACAATAGCCAACCCCAAACCACTGCCTTCTACTTCCCCTTCTACACCTTCTACTTGCTTGAATGCTTCAAAGATCTCTTGTTGCATCTTTTCATCAATACCAATACCGGTATCTTGAACCATCACTTTTATTCTATCTCTTTCTTTATTAGATAGTATTGCAACTGTTACACTTTTATCATGTGGTGTAAATTTCCAGGCATTTCCAACCAGATTGATAAGTACTCTTTTTAGTTTTATAGAGTCAACTTTTATCTCTTTTGGTAGTTTTGGATCAATATATATGCTGTAATCTATATTTTTATTGTGCATTCCGGCTGTAAAGGTTTCTAAAATAGAAGAGAAGTATCTGCTGGTATATACCACCTCTTTGCTCTCTGGTACAGATTTTGAGCCATGCTTGACGCTGTGCAGTATAGAGGTGGTCAAAGTATTTATAAAGTCTGCACTCTCTTTTGCATTGTGAATATACTCCAAAAGCCTTTTGTCTGTAATTTTTTCCTCTAAAAGCTCCAAGAAACCAGCCAGTGCATTGGCAGGAGTTCGAATATCATGTACCATGGTTGATATTCTCATCATCATCTTATCATCATTTGATTTCTCTTGCTCAATAGAGTACTCATCTATGGCATTTTGTGCTGTTTTGGTCTCTTGTTCAAATGAATCTACCTTTTTGACTGCTCCCATCTCTATTACATGCATTATCTTTTTAATCAAAGGCAAAAGGGACTGTACCAGTTTTATATCTTCTTCTATAAATGCTTTTGTATTTCTGATAGTACAGTAGAGTCTTATCATACCAATAAGCTCTTCATCCTCAAAGATAGGTACATAAAGAAGAGATCTTATTCTCTCATTGTTTGGTATATCTACATCTCTGTCAAACTCTTTTTCACTAAGAGCATAATTATAAATAGCCGGTTTACCTGTAAAAAAAGCCCTGCCAAGTAATCCTTTTGGATTTGATAACTTATATAGTACCTTGTGTCCGTTATCATCAGGCTCATAAAACTCATTTGTTTTTTTATCATAAAAGAGTATTTGAACTCCATCTACATCCATTACATTGGCTATAAGCTTGGCTAGTAGTTTATAGCTTAGAGATACCGTATCTGCTTTGGATATCTCATCCATACCATCTATAAGTAATTTAATTTTATCTGTCGAGCTATTCTTCATAATTATACTATTATCCTTCTTGGCATATCATCTTTTAATCTATTGCTGTAACCACAAAATAACTCATACTACCCTTACACAAATTGCGGTTTATGCAATAAATAGCTGATTGAGAGTAAAAATTATATCCAAAATGTGGCTATTAGATGATAATAGTATATATAATTTTACTTTTTTTATGTAGTTTATGTGTAAAATATACTAACCGATTTTATATATAAAAATATATTATATATTTAGATAATAATTTATTAAAGGAAAAATATGCTTATAGATACCCATTGTCATTTGGATGATGAGAGATATATGGATGATTTGGAAGAGGTATTACAAAGAGCAAAAGATGCAGAAGTAGAAAAAATTGTAATCCCCGGAGCCGATCCAAAAACTCTGCCAAGAGCAGTAGAGTTATCACAAAAGTACGATAATATTTACTTTGCTGTAGGGGTACACCCTTATGATGCTTCCAATTATGACAGAAGCTTTTTAGAGCAGTTTATAGAGAACAAAAAGTGTGTAGCTGTAGGCGAGTGCGGATTGGATTATTATAGACTAAGCAAAGACAAAGATGAAGCAGATGCAGATGTAAAAAGACAAAAAGAGGTATTTATAGATCAAATAGAGTTGGCAAACAGATATAAATTACCTTTGATAGTACATATCAGAGATGCTAGTTTTGACTCTTTTGATATTTTAAAAAAGTACTCTAGGTATGGAGGAGTATTACACTGTTATAATGCAGATCATCAACTGTTGAAGTTGGCTGAAGATGGATTTTATTATGGAATTGGTGGTGTGATTACATTTAAAAATGCAAGAAAACTTATAGAGGTATATCCAAAGATTCCAAAAAACAGACTATTGATAGAGACAGATGGTCCATACCTTACTCCTCATCCACACAGAGGCAAAAGAAATGAACCTGCATATTGCAAATATATAGTACAAAAGATGGCAGAGTTGTCAAAAACAGACTATGAGAGTATAGCTTCATTGACAACTCTAAATGCAAAATCTCTATTTGGATTATAGTATTATGAAAAGAGGGCTTTTTTTAGTATGGTTTTTGTTTTTTACAACCCTGTATGGTATTACTCTGAGCCAAAAATATCCAAGCTACAAGTATGTACTTCAGGAGTTTGATATTGATACCAACTATATAAATGAGCCTGAATTTGTAAGATTTGTAACCAATAATGAAGATAAGTACCGATCTTTTTACAAAAACTCTCTAAAAAGAGGCAAAGCGTATATCCCTATGTTTAAAGATTTGCTTGTATCTGGAGGATTAAGTCATCTATTTGTATATATGTCTATGACAGAGTCCGGATTTCAAACCTATGCAAAATCCTCAAAACAAGCTGCTGGACTTTGGCAGTTTATGTCAGCAACTGCCAAGAGATTTAATCTTAGAGTTGATGAACATATAGATCAAAGATATGATCCAATAGCTTCAACTGAAGCGGCTATGAAGTATATACAGACCCTGTACAGAATGTTTGGCAAGTGGTATCTGGTAATGATGGCATACAATTGTGGAGAGGGTAGATTGCAAAAGGCTATCAAGATGGCTAGAAGTGATGATTTTGTAACACTTATGAGTGAAGATAAAAAGTATTTGCCACTTGAGAC
>JAMOSA010000286.1 GCA_027063325.1 Campylobacteraceae bacterium | reverse complement strand
AACCATGTATGGTTATAAAACTATATTTGGTATTGAGCCTTTTGAGATGGATGATATTCAACAACAAATTTACGATGCTATTTATCAATAGGATTCATTTTTGGGTGTCCTATGAGAAACTCAGGAACCTACAAAGAGTTACTACTTTAATAGATATCAAAAATATATCTATAGCACTATATGGTAGAGTAGTAAATAATGAGTTGATAGTGCCATAGAAGTGATAGTTTAATATAAGATAACTATCTATTTTTTCTTGAAAACTTCTCTCTTTTTACTCTACCAAATGCTATAAACATAGCTAAAAATAATCCTTCTAGTATCAGTGACAATATTACTACTTTCATAGTACCATCTGGTGTATTGGTATATGGCAAACCACCTGTATTCATACCAAAGAAACCTGTTACTAATGTAAGGGGTAAAAATATGGCAGATATTATTGTGAGCCAATACATATTTCTATTCATTCTCTCATCTACTGATGCTCTGTAAAAATCATGAATATTATCAAGTTTTTCCATACCAGCAGAAGCCAAATCCCTGACTCTTTTCATATGCTCAGTCAAATCATCAAAGAGCAATTTGTCATACTCTTTGTATTTGCGATACTTTGCATTAAATAGTTCAAATGCAACAACTGCATGAAACATTAATCTATTTATCAGTGAAATATCTTTTTTGTACAGCATCCATTTTGCATTAAAATTTCTATCATTTTCAGACTCATACAGACTCTCTTCCAATCTATCTATCTCTATATGATATTCTCTAATTTCTCTGATTAGTTTATCTATACGATTATCCAAGAAGCTATGTAGGTTAGTAAAATCTCCCAACTCTTCAAATATCTGTTTGTCTCTATTGTATCTAAATACTGTACCATTTTTGAGTACAAATGCCAATGAATCTATTTTGAGTTCACTATTTGTAATAGATGGTAATCTAAGAATCAATACACTATATTCACTAGTTGTATCAAAATCAGAGGGGTGTTCTTCACTCTCAATCTCTTCTAAAAGAAGTTCATTTATACTCTCTTTATTCAGCTGCATATATCACCTTGGAAATTTTTATTGGATTAGTCTCCAATTTGGTGTGAGAGTATATCAAAAATTGGTGATAGTTTTGATTTAATATACAATAGAATTATATTTTGATAATATAGCTTATAAGTTTTTAATATTTGAAGGTAAGTTATGAGAAGGGTATTGTGGATTATTCTGTTATTGGTTGTTGTAACAGTTGGAAGTAGAGTATATAGTGTACAGAAGTCACAAGATTGCATTGATGCATATATAAACCGATTAAACACACTGTTTGGTAATGATATAAAAGCGACACTTGGTAAACATAATTTCGATCTTAGTGGTGGCAAAGCTGTTATAGATATTGCATTAAAGAGTAATACACTAAGGTATCTATTTAAACAAGATAGAGTACTGCTTGATGTAAATATATCATATGGTCCTGTACTCTTTACAAAAAAGGGTATAGAGTTTGGATGTATGAGGCTTAGTGGCAGTATAAATCTTGTCAACTATCTTAAGGCAGATATTAAAAATAGATTGAGCCAAAGATTGAAAGAACCTGTAAATATAAGATACACTACTACTATTGGATACAAAAATAGTATCAAAGATAGAATTAAACTCTCAAGTATATCTTTGGAGTATCCAAAAGAGGCTCTAAAGATAGATACAAAAGAGATAAAAATAACCTCTGAAGGATTACTCAACGGTATTAAAAACAGAGTAGATATTACTACCGATGAAGTTACAGCCAAATCATTGGTAGAGTCTAAATCATTGCAGATATATCAACTAAAGATTAAGTATAAGATAGATGAGTATGACAAAAAGAGTGAATTGTTATTTGGATTTTACAGAGTTTCGGCCAATAAGGTATGTTTGGATATTGATCTCAAAAAGGGGCTGAGTATATGCGGTAGAGGTTATACAAATATCAGTATAGACAGAGAAAAAGATACAAAATATGCCACAATTAAGTTAGATGAGTCTATTCAAATTTTAACACCATCTTTGCAAAAGAGTTTGGGAGGCATAGAGTCTATTGATGGTAGTTGGAAGTTAGAGCATATTGGTATATCAGGATTAGCTGGACTTATTAGAGTACAACAAAAACAGTCCCAAATAGAAAAAGAGTTGGCAAACTCGGTAAAAGTTGGTGATGAAAGAGGTATGCAAAGGGCTATTTTAGAGCTTCAGTCAATAGAGTCTGATACCCTTATATCCATAGGTAAAGCTATTATTCCACATAAAACACATTTAGTATTCAAGCAAAATATCAAAGCTGACAGACTTAGCAGTATCAAGTTTGATGCATACTATACAGGTGAACCAATCAGAGGTGATTTTATGACTATACTTTTGCGTATAGCTACCAATCCAGACAAATTAATATCTGGTAAATTTGATATTAATTTGGAAGCTGATGTTATAAAAGCTCTATATCCAAATGCTTTGTTTGTACTAGAGTCAATGGCAAACAAAGGGTTGGCAAAATTTAGTGAAGGGTTATATCATCTAAAGGGTCAGATTGAGGGTGGCAAGGTGATAATAAATGGTACCAAATATGCCCCCCAAGAGTTGATAATGATGATTTTAATGTAGTATGTGTTCTATATTTGGAGTAGTTGGGGATTACTCCCCTGCAAAAGTAAAAGAGGCATTTGACAAGATGGAGCATAGAGGTGTGGATTCTTCTATGCTTGTTATGGGTAGCAATTTGGCAGTAGGATCTCACAGGTTGGCTATTACCAATATCAAAGATGCCATACCACAACCATATTTAGATGAATTTGGTAGATATATACTGTTTAACGGTGAGATATATAACTATAAAGAGTTGGCATTGAGATTAAATTGTATTGCTGATGAGATAGTTGTAATATCTGAAGCCTACAGTAGATGGGGTGATAGTTTTACTCTCCATTTAGATGGATTTTTTGCTATTGCAATAGTATATCAAGATGGTGTTAAACTATGGCGTGACAGATTTGGTAAAAAACCACTATACTATACCAAAACAGATAATACAATTGTATTTGCAAGTGAAATAGATGCAATTGAATCTATAACAGGTGGATATATAGATAGAAAACTCTTTTCTCAAGTATTCTTTTTTCAAACAACCATTCCTCCAACTACAATATACAGGGGTATAAATCAACTATCTTGCGGTGAAATGGTAAAGATAGATTTTTCCACTATAGATAGTAAATTTTGGTATAGATACAGTTTTGGCAAACACAAACATACCAATATCAAAACAACAATTTTTAATCTTTTTTCACAAAGTGTTATCAAAAGGATTCCATCTGATACAAAGTGGGCTTCATTGCTCTCTGGTGGGCTGGACTCTTCAGCAGTTGCTACAATTGCATCAAGATATATTGATAAGATAGATACTTTCAGTGTGGGATACAGTGGATATGAACAGTATGATGAGAGAAAGTGGGCTGCTCTTGTAGCCAGAGATATAGGCTCAAATCACCACTCTTTGCAGATGGATAGAGATGATTTTTTAGAGTCAATGGAGGAGTGGTTAGAACATATCGATGAACCTTTACTGGATCCGGCATCTATACCATTATGGTATATGATGAAGCAGATATCAAAGAGTGGATACAAAGTAGTATTAACCGGAGATGGCAGTGATGAATTATTTATGGGATATAGATTATATAAAGAGTTTTTGGATATAGAAGATGCAGGTAAACTAAGATATAAAAATTGGCTCAAAAACTATTTTCGGGCAAACTTTTCTATGAATAAAGAGTGGGAGAGATACAAAAGAGTATTTAGTGATACCTTACTGTTTCGCTCTACTGCTGAATTATATACAGATTTGCAATTAAATAGATTACTTAGATTGAATGTAGCTGATGATACATCTATGCAATCTATAATGCCAATATATAATAGATTCATATCATTTGGAGGAAGTGAGTATTTGGATTGGTACAGCTTTTGTGATATTCATACCCAGCTTAGTGAATTATACCTCAAGAAGTTAGACAGGGTTACTATGGCACATGGCATAGAGGCAAGAAGTCCATTTTTAGATACCAAGTTGGTAGATTATCTATTCTCTTTGGAATCTTCGGTAAGGTTGGGTAGCAATACAAAAGAGTTACTGAAAGATACACTAAAAGGTGTAGTACACAATGATATAATACATCGTAAGAAAAAAGGGTTTAGCTATCCATTTATAGAGTGGCTTGAGGAGGCTGGAGAGTTGCAAAAGATACTGGATATACAACAAAGGGTTGGTATATTCAAAGATGAAGCACTTGATAGTCTGTTAGAGCGAGGCAAAAAACGCAAAAGATTTAAGCATCATATATTTGCACTGTATATATTGAGTCGTTGGGTAGAGAAGAGATTAAAATAGGAGATAAAGATGAAGTTTAATAAGATTATGTGGTTGTTTGGTATCTCTTTTGTATATCTATCAGCTTCCTGTTTGCTAAATGTATCTTTGGAGCAAAAGAGTGATGGTAGTAGTATAGTCAAAATTACAAAACCAAAAGGTTGTGAAATTATTATCAAAGATGGTGGTAAGACTATTATAATCTCCCCTCTTAATGCTACAGACACTAAACCTGTATCAACAGTAGATACAAATGAGAGTAACAATACTTTGGTTGAATCTATTATATCACTTGCAAAGAGTAAAATAGGCAACAGATACCAACCCTCCGGAAGTGGTCCTGATCATTTTGATTGTTCAGGTTTTATATATTGGTTGCATAAAACAAATGGTATAGATATACCCAGAGTATCCAGAAATCAGGCTGAAATTGGCAAACATTTAAAAAAAGATGAGTTGCAAAGAGGAGATTTGGTATTTTTTGATACATCAAACAGAGGTTATGTAAATCATAGTGGATTGTATCTAGGAGATGGTAAATTTATACATTCAAGTTCCGGCAAAGCTTATGGGGTAACAATTTCAGACTTAAATAGAGGGTTTTATAAAAACAGATTCAAATGGGGTGTAAGAAGTCCTGCAAAAGATATTCAGTAACTTCTATTTTTCATAGCTTGTTGAGCTTCTCTATCAAGAGTTCTTCTTTTTAGAGTCTCTCTTTTGTCATGTATCTTTTTACCTTTTGCCAATGCTATTGATACTTTTGCGATATTTCTTTCATTGAAATATATCATTAATGGTACAATTGTAAGTCCCTCTTTATGTACTTTTCCAAAAAGTTTATCAAGTTGTTTTTTATGTAACAATAGTTTTCTTGGGGCTCTTTCTTCTCTGGCAAAACTTCTGTTTGTAGTCTCAAGATGTCCTATGTGTGCATTTAGCAGCCAAAGTTCCCCCTTGATAAATCTACAATAGGCATCATTTATATTTACCCTACCACTTCTTAGTGCTTTTACCTCATTACCCTCTAGTACAATACCAGCTTCATATGTTTCAATTATCTCATACTCATATCTGGCTTTTTTGTTTTGAGCAACCTTTTTTATCATATAAACCCCAAATATTTAATTGATGTAATCATAACAAAGAAAAGCAAAAACCAAGCATAAAAGAGAAATACGCCAATATTACCATTATATTAATGTAAGCCCAAATAGCCCAGATAGAGAAAAAAGTAACTTTTTTGGAAAAAGTGTAAAAAAAAAGTGGAAACAGCTTGACAATAGAGATAAATTT
>JAMOSA010000285.1 GCA_027063325.1 Campylobacteraceae bacterium | reverse complement strand
TTAATTGTCTTGGTGAAGCTTTTGCCTCATTTTTAGTATTGTTTCTTAGATGAACTCCAACATTCTTTTGGCGTTGGCTATGCACAAGTGCATATACGCCCCGCCGTGCGAAGCTACAAAAGCAAAGCAGTTTGCTTTTGCTTAACGCTTCTCCTCCACCTTAAAATTGGGTCAGTCTGTAATTTATTACTATGATGAAAAATAAAGGATATGTGAAGTTTCAATCCCCTTAAAATCGGGTCTGTATGTGAAACCTATTTTGAGGAGAACGGGTTGATTGACTCCCAGGATGTTTCAATCCCCTTAAAATCGGGTCTGTATGTGAAACACTATAGATTTATGGGACCCAGACGAAAAAGGACAAATTAAAATATTTCAATCCCCTTAAAATCGGGTCTGTATGTGAAACTAAAGGCAGTAGCAATGATAACACCGTTATTGAAAGACCTTATATTTCAATCCCCTTAAAATCGGGTCTGTATGTGAAACTTTCCTTTATGGATACATAGGAAACACTCATCGAGAAGTTTCAATCCCCTTAAAATCGGGTCTGTATGTGAAACTGAAAATATTAGAACTATTTGGGATAAGCATTCGTGCTTCGTTAGAAAGTTTCAATCCCCTTAAAATCGGGTCTGTATGTGAAACTAAAGAAACTTGAGCAGTATGCTCAAGAGCAAAAACAAATGAAAGAGTTTCAATCCCCTTAAAATCGGGTCTGTATGTGAAACAATTTGCCCCTAAATTTTCTGAAGAAGAGCTAAATGATTATTTGTTTCAATCCCCTTAAAATCGGGTCTGTATGTGAAACGTTAGTCGTAAAAAATAATGGAGAAAAGCAGGAATACGACTCAAGTTTCAATCCCCTTAAAATCGGGTCTGTATGTGAAACTCTCCATATTTCCAGCTTTAAGCTTTGTGACTTATCTTAACAATTACGATGTAAAAGAGCTTGAAAAAAGTTCTAACATCTCATTTTGGTATCATACCAAAAACTGCTGAATCTATGCTTAAAGTACCATAAAATGGGATATTTTATATATCAAAAAGTTCTAACATCAAAAAATATTTTTTCTAAAAATTAGATGTTAGAACTTTTATTTTTTTGATGCCCATTTTATGGGGCTTTTGAAACTTAAAGTTAGCTAAAAGTTCTAACATCTTAGGAGTCAAGAGAGCTTGGGGGTAGATGTTAGAACTTTTAAACTGAATATTAGCTTAAAACCACCTCTTTTACTACAAAAAAAGTTCTAACATCGATTTTTTAAGGAAATCAATATTTTGCTATAAAAAACTTATGATTATCTTTACTATTTATAATATCTTGCTTTAGACTGTTTATCTCAAAGTTTATTAGATTATAGTAAGTTGTTTTACCATATTTCGTTTTTGTTAGTGAAGATAATCTTTTTTGGATATGTTGGATTACTATCTTTTTGCTCTCATTGTCCAATAATCCTTTGTACTGTTTTAAGTGTTGTCTTTTTGTAATGATAGATATAATCTCTCTATCTACAATAGGTTGCCTAAATATCTCTACCATATCAAATACCAAAGTTGGTTTATTGTGGTTTCTTGAATGTAAAAATGAGTAGTATATATTAAATCCTTCTCTTATCAAAGATGCTTGAACTCTACTGTATAAAATTGCATATGAGTAGTTTAGTGCTTGATTTATAACATCTTTTGAATTTTGGTGTGTTCTATTGAAATTTTGTAGTTTTGTAATTACCTTGAATCCATTCCAATATATTTGACTTATTTGCCCCTCATACCCCATTAACTCTTTGATATTTTTAGAGTGTTTTAATTTGTCTATTAATCTATCTATGCTCTCTATATAAGTTTCAACCTTTTTATCTTCTCTTCTGTTATTGTAGTATTTCAATAAATTTAATTGATTTTTAGCTTTTGCATATATTAAATTGATAGCAAAATTGAATGCTTTGCTCGAATTGATAAAATCCAACTGCTTTTGATACAACTCATTTGATACACTTTTAAAATATGTAATTAATGCATAAGGGAAATTATTAGATACAAAATCTATATCTATTTTCTCTTTTGAGCATTGATATATTAGATATGTAGATATAGATGTTTGCTTATTTGTAATAACTATTCTCTTTACTCGTTTAAATGGAACTTCTTGTAAGGGATCTTCTTTTGTTCGTATTTTTATTTTACCTTTTGAAAAATAGATATAACTACCTGTTTTGGTTATAATCAATTCTGTCGTCTTTAAATAATTTTTGAAATAACTCCTCTTCTTTTTTTCTATACTCTTTTGTACTGATTTAATTGGAGTTTGTAACTTTATCTCTTCATATGCCAAATTTACAATATACATAGCATAATTATCAAAACTATCTATATATGTTTTGGCACTATTTAAGAGTTCTATCAGTTTATTTTTTCTTGTGATAAGTTTGTTTTTTTTGGCTTCTATAATCTTTTTGATTAGTATTTCATCTTCTCTTTTTTGCAGTAACTCATACTGATTTTGGCTATTTGTAACCATCTTGTAATAGTTATTAAATCCTACTATATGCTCATTTAATTTTTTTATACTCTCTTGCAAATCCAAACTCTTTGTCTCTTGTGAGATTTTACTAATCTTTTGCATTAATCTATCATTTTCTATAGAGTATATTTTATTGCTTTCATCAAATACTACACCCAAATATTCAAATGGTCTATGTTTATTTCTAATATATGTCTTCTCTTCGTTTAAAAAGAGTTTATAATCTTTCAAAAACCATTTTATCTCTTTTAGGATTCTTTTTGATTCATAAAAATTTTTGGCGAAAAATATCAAATCGTCTGCAAATCTGACAAATTCAAATCTATCTTCAAAGTATCTATCAAAAGGATTCAAATAAATATTTGCCAAAAGAGGGCTTATAACATCTCCTTGATATACTCCTTCTGTTTTATCTATCCATTTATCTCTAAAGAGAGTTCCATTTTTTAGAAACAGAATCAATATAAAGAGTATCTTTTTATCCAAAATAATTTTTTTGAGTTGATTTATCAATATATTGTGATCAATAGAGTCAAAAAAATCTTTAATATCTGTCTTTACAATAAAATCGTAATTTTTTACAATATGTTTGACTCTATTTATAGCCTTGAGTGGTGATTTACCCCTTTGATAAGAGTAATTTCTATCACTAAATTTTAGAGTATTTATCAACTCTTCTTGCAAAATCTTTTGAATAACTTTTGTTTTGGGATCTGGTATATTTATCTCTCTAAATTTATCACCATCTTTTGGTATATAAAACTGTTTATGAGGCAAAAAATCAAAAAACTCTCTATTATCTAGTTTGATATTCAATTTTTGGGCAACAAATAGTATTCTGTTTTGGGTAAAGACCTCATCAAAGCTCTTTTTAAAAATATAACTCTTTGCCATCAAAAATATCTCTACTATTTAGTGTAAAAGAGTTTTTTATAACATCTTTGTTTAAAACATACACCCTTATATCTCTATCTCCATCTTTGGTTATCTCTTTTAACTCTTTTATAATTGAATCAAAACTATTTTTTGTACTCTCTATCTCAAATACAGAATAGTTTACTCTATACCCATAACTTGATAAGAGTTTCTCTATCTTTTTTCTGGTTTTATTGTCTGAAATATCATAAGTTATCAGATAATACACCTATACCGCCTCTTGAGTTAAATCTATTGGGTGTAATCCTATCTCTTTGGCTTTATTTAACAAACTTTCATTTACATATAGATTTGATTCTATTACAACATCTGCAAGTCTTGAGCGAATCTGTAACTGTAATGGTCTGTTACCTGGATATTTTGTAGCCAGAGAGTATAACTCCTCTATTATTTTGGTATCTGGCATCAAATCAATTGCCAATATTATTGGTGGTTGTTCTTCTGGTGATGGAGTATGCTTTTGTTCTCTTTTTATCTTTACTTTCTCTTTTTTGGCATCTTTTAGTGATTCAATCTTTAGTATATTCATTCTAGTAAAATCACCATCTTTTGATATGCGTACTTTAAATGCAATTGGCTTTCTCATATCAAAATCTTCTCTAAGCTCTTTTAATCTATCTTCAAAAAGCATCAACTCTATATTGCCATGCAAATCCATAATATTTGCTATTCCAAACTTATTGCCCTTTTTTGAAATCTTTTCTGTAATACTCTCTACTCTACCTATAATCAGAGCCTGTGAACCATCGGCCAATTCATCTATCTCTGAACTTAGAGTATAATCAATATTATCTAACTGTTCTCTATACTCATCTAAAGGGTGACCTGAGACATAAAACCCCAAAGTCTCTTTTTCAAACTCAAGCAGTTTCATATGCTCATACTCTTTGATATGCTCCAAATTTACCTCTACAAAAGTCATCTCTTCACCACCACCAAAAAGTGAATTTTCTGCCATCTTTTTGGCTTGTTGAGATTTACTGGCAGCTTCTACAATACTCTCTATTTGAGTTAGCATAGCCTTGCGACTGTAACCCAAACTATCCAAAGCTCCGGCTTTTATTAGTGATTCAATTACTTTTTTATTTACTTTGGTTGCATCAATTCTGGATACAAAATCACTCAAAGATTCAAACTTACCCTCACTTCTTGCCTCAAGAATAGATTTTATTGCTACATCTCCAGCACCCTTGATTGCCCCAAGACCAAACAGTATGGTAGCTTTACCCTCTATCTCATCAGCTACAAATGCCAAATCTGAACGGTTTATATCAGGTGGCAATAGATTAATACCCATACTCTTGACTGCATCTACATACTTAACTACCTTTGTTGTATTATCCTTCTCAAGTGTAAGTTGAGCTGCCATAAATTCAGTAGGGTAGTAGCATTTTAGATATGAAGTATAGAATGTAACCATAGCATAAGCTGCAGAGTGAGATTTATTGAATCCATATCCTGCAAACTTGACAATCAAATCAAACAGTTCCTGCGCTTTTGCTTTGTCAAATCCTCTCTTTGCAGCACCATTGGCAAACTCATCTTTGAGTCTGTCCATCTCCTCTTTGATCTTTTTACCCATGGCTCTACGCACCAAATCCGCACCACCCAGGCTAAAACCACCTATGGTTTGAACTATCTGCATAACTTGCTCTTGATATACAATTACACCATAGGTTGGTTTGAGTATAGGCTCAAGCTCTGGAAACATATATGTAATTTCAGCTCTTCCATGCTTTCTTTCTATAAAATCATCAAGCATTCCAGACTCCATAGGACCTGGGCGATACAGAGCCAACATCGCAATAATATCTTCAAACCCACTTGGCTTTAGCTTTTTTGCCAAATCCTGCATACCTGCTGATTCTATCTGAAATAACCCCAATGTATTACCATCTGATATATATTTATATACGGTAGGATCATTTATATCAACCTCTTTAAAGTCTATACGCTTACCATGACGCTTTTGAATGAGTTGCAGAGCCTCTTCAATTACTGTTAGTGTCTTTAAACCCAAGAAGTCAAACTTGATCAAATCAACATCCTCTACATACTTACCACTATATTGGGTAGCTAGTGTATCTTGACCACTTGGTTTAAATAGTGGTGTCTTCTCCCAAAGAGGTTCATTTGATATTACAACTCCAGCTGCATGAGTACCTGCATTACGATTAAGCCCCTCTAGTGCCAAAGCAAATTTCCATACTTGAGCAGCTTTTGGATCTTTTTCTATCAACTCTTTGATCTTTGGCTCTTTTTCATAAGCACTGTTTAGATTGATTCC
>JAMOSA010000284.1 GCA_027063325.1 Campylobacteraceae bacterium | reverse complement strand
TTTATTTGCAAACTTGCTCTTCACTTGATACAATATCATCGAATAGAATAAAAAGGTAAAAATATAATGGAAAAAGCTTACAAACTTTTGGCTTTGCAAGAGGGGATTTCAAACAAACATGCAAAAGAGCTTATAGATAGAGGCTTGGTATATGTGGCAGACAAAAAGATCAAAATAGCTAGAGCTATGATGGATAAAGATACACTCTTTAGGATAGAAGAGCCAAATGAGATAGAGGTTATTTTTGAAGACAAAGATATAGTAGCAGTAAATAAACCTGCATTTATTGATAGTTATGAAGTAGAATCTTTTATAGATGGTGCAAAACTTTTGCATAGATTAGATAGAGAAACTAGTGGAGTAGTATTGTTATCTAAAAATCCAAAATTTACCAAAAAAGCAGTAGAGGCTTTTAGAAAAAGAGAAGTCAAAAAGGTATATATAGCATGGGTAGAGGGTTTAATATATGAACCTATGGTTATAGATTTGCCAATATCAACTTACAAAAAGGGTAAAGCCAAATCGAGAATAGATACAAAAAGAGGTAAAGAGGCAATTACAAGAGTCTATCCTGATGAAATTCAAGGTAAAAAGAGTAGGGTAAAGATAGAAATTGATACAGGTAGAACTCATCAAATCAGAGTACATTTGGCTCATATGGGACACCCAATTGTAGGAGATAGAGAGTATGGTAGTCCAACAGAATCCAAAAGAACACTTCTTCATGCATACTCAATAACCCTCTTTGGCAAAACATATACAGCAAAAGAGCCAAAAGATATATTAAGATACAAGTAGAATTATTAACTAATGTTACAGATATAATTAATGCTCAAAGCTGAAATATTTTAAAGTATATAAATCAGCTTTGATACAATAATTTGGAATTAGGCAGATAGTTTTATACCTGCTATTACTAGACTCTTTTTGCCTTGATAGTATGGTTTCCACCAATTTATGAGTATAGCTACTGATATATTTAGTAGAAATGTTGTCATAATTAGTGTATAAAATTGTGCTTCATTGAATATATGATGCTCTGTATATGCAATATCAATTACAATAAATGCAAGTTCTGCTCTACCAAGCATTCCCAATCCTATCATAACACTCTCATGCCACTTGTATCCACCTGTAAATTTTGCTGCACCAGCAGCAGATAGTATTTGAAATACCAAAACCAAAACAAATAGTATAATTATATGAAACCATATAGAGGCAAATATATCTACATCAAACACTATTTTACTACCAAGATTTACAAAAAATATAGGTCCAAATATAGTAAATGCTATATGATCAATGACTAATTTTGAATTTTTGTATTGTGTATCATCACTGCTATTGCTAGAAAACATAAAATACTCTTTTTTTAGAAATAATCCTGCCATATATGCTCCAATAGCAGGATGAAATCCAAATTGATCTGCTAAGGCTCCAGAAGACATGGCTATAAATATCATAAGCAAAGGTGTAAACTCTCCATTGTATAGAGTTAAAAATTTTTTAATATGTATATTTACAAATAGTTTTGTCAATTTATAATCAATTTTTTGTAAAAAATTTGCATTTTGTGGCAATCTATTTGGTACTCTTTGAGGAAAAACAAATAATCCAACTATTAACATAATAGTAAAAAATAGTACAACTTTTATCATAATTATAAGTAGTGAATATATATCTATACTCAATTCACCTCCACCTTTGGCTGTAGCTACTGCTAAAGGTACAATTATAGCTACACCAATTAGTGAGAGTATATCATCAACTACAGCTGCAGTCATAATACCAGTAGCAGCTGTAGTTTTGTGTAGGTTTTTATCTTTGAGTGAAACCATAGTCAAGCTTACAGCAGTTGCTGTCATTGTAAGACCCCAAAGCAAGGCTACACTTTTGGTATATCCAAATAGTTCTGCACTCATATATCCTGCAAGAAAAGGGAATATAGCTCCAATTATTGCTATACCCATACTGCGTTTTAAGCCTTTTGTAAAATGCTCTATATCTTCATCAAACCCCAAAGCAAACATTACAAATACAATGCCCCACTCACCAATATACTCCAATACTTCATGGTGAGTTGGTAAGATACCTATATTTGAAGCAATAGCACCAAATATTATTAGCCACAATACATCAACTGTTGTACTCTTTTTGGAGAGTATTTTAGATACTACCACAATACCCAAAATTATACTGCTTAGAAACCATAAGTTATGTAACAAATCTCCCAAATCTTCCATTTTTACAACTCCTTATAAAATTTGTATAAATTTAATTGATTTAATTATATAAAATTTTGTATAGTATAGTGTATAGTATAGCAAAATTATAAGCTTAGTGGTTGTAGTCAATGATATAGATTAATTTGCTATAATCACCAAATAAATAATATTGGTTGGAGAGTTAATTGATGGTACTAATGATAGATAACTATGACAGTTTTACATATAATATTGTGCAGTATTGCAAAGAGTTGGGTGCAAACTTGAGGGTAATTAGAAATGATGAGATGAGTGTAGAGGATATTTCACAATTAAATCCAGACAAAATCATACTCTCTCCAGGACCATCAACTCCAAATGAAGCTGGTGTTACATTGGACGTAATTGAGTACTACAAAGATAAAGATATGCCAATTCT
This sequence comes from Campylobacteraceae bacterium, assembly GCA_027063325.1. GTDB lineage: Bacteria > Campylobacterota > Campylobacteria > Campylobacterales > Sulfurovaceae > Nitratifractor. Next base: position 3,178 of record JAMOSA010000284.1, on the reverse strand, counting down.
TGGTATATGTCTGGGGCATCAAAGTATCGCTCAAGCATTTGGAGCCAATGTTGTAAGAGCCAAAAATATGATGCATGGCAAGACTTCTGAGGTGGAAGTTGTAAAGCCAACAGTTGTATTTAAGGATTTGCCACAAAAGTTTAGAGCCACAAGATACCACTCTTTGATAGTAGCCAAAGATAGTTTGAGTAGTGATATAGAAGCTACTGCTTATAGTTGTGATGATAATGAAATAATGGCACTGAGAATAAAAGACAAAGATATATATGGGATACAGTTTCACCCTGAATCTATTATGAGTGAGTATGGTCATGAGATGATAGATAACTTTTTGAAGTTATAAAGGGTTATTTGGTGTACAAAAGATATATTTTTGGTAGCGGATTTGTACTCTATTATATTTTATTATTATATGTTACTGCTACCACCCCTTTAATTCCGGCAGAGGTTGATACATTAGAACAAAATAGATTTACATTTGCCCATATAATATCATCAATCTCTTATCACTTTATGCCCTCAATTTTGGGTATGCGTTTGGGATTTTGGATACTCTCTATAGTTGTAGCAATTGCATACTATATCTATATATCAACCAGACTCAAGCCTCAAGACAAACTTGAAACTTTGGCTCTTTTTTTGCTTTTGCCAGGTTTTATAGCTTCAAGTGTATTGGTAAGTGATAGTATAGTAGCAATTCTATTTACGATACTCTTTTTGTACTCATACCATAAAAAGAGTTATATCTTGAGTACTCTTTGGCTTGTATTACTCTTTTTTACCAATACTGCTGTTTTTGCACTCTATTTTGGAGTAGTTATATATAGCCTCTACCACAGGGATATGAAACTATTTTGGGTATCTTTGGTACTTTTTGTACTCTCATTGATATGGGGTAGTTTCTCGTTTACAGGTAAACCTCAAGGTCATTTATTGGAGTTGCTTGGGCTTTATAGTGCAGTATTTTCCCCACTTTTGTTTATATACTATTTCTATTCTCTATATCGCTCTTTGTTAGAAGGAAGAAGAGAACTTTTGTGGTATATAGCATTTAGTGCTTTGGCTTTGTCTATGCTACTTTCTATTAGACAACAGATTCATATAGTAGATTTTTCACCATATCTTATAGTAGGTATTGTACTAGCTATAGAGACATATTTGCGTAGTCTTAGGGTAAGATTGCCAAGATTTCAATACAAATATAGATTATTAGCTACCATTACCATATCTGTATTGGTACTTAGCTCTTTTGTATTGATATTCAACAAAGAGTTGTATAGATTATCAAGAAATAATCCAAAGATATTTGTAGCACCTATCTATAGACCATATGATTTGGCAAAGAGTCTAAAGAGTCAAAACAAAAACTGTTTCAATCCACTTGATGTTTCATACAGATATCATAAAGTTATGCCATATTATGGTCTAAACCCATGCTTTTGAGATAGTTTTAAAAAGAGTCTTAAGGCTCTTTTTTCTCTCCAATTGATTTTGTATTGGATATGATTTAGATACCATAATATATCTTTGGTATCTATCCCACTTTTTCTACTGGCTCTTTTTAGCATATATTGAGGAATTTTCCACCTCTTTGAAGCAAACTCATTGGCTAATTTTGTAATATCTCTTTTGTGTCTATTGTAACAAAGTCTTGCAAATACAAATGGCAAATTGTATCTACTCTCCCACTCTTTTGATAAATCTATCAAGTTTGAATCTGGATACATTAGATAGTACCTCAAAGCTTTATCACCTATTAGTATTTGTCCCTCCAAATTCAATACCTTTGCCAATTGATTTGAAGTGGCTGAATCTGTATCTATATTGTATCTGCCTGGAATCAAAAGTACACTATATACAGAACCCTTTGAGACAATGCCCAAATTTGTGCATTTGCATCTACTGGATTCTATACTGGATATAAATCCTGCATCAACCCTTTTTTGTTTGAATCTTTTATTGATTTGGCTTGGTACATCTTTTGTATATCTAAGTGCCATTTGGAAAGAGTTATTACCAACTCTTTGTTTTAGAAATGTTTGAAATGGTAAAAGATTGAGATAGTTTATAGAGCCAAATCTATACATAGCGAGTAAATCTCCCTTTGTTAATATAAAAGAGGCAAGATTATACCGCAATATTGTTTTTAGTATCGTATCAGCCTTTAAGGTTACTAGAAATATAATCACATATCACACATTTGGAGTTGTAATGGTAAAAGTAGAATTTTTAGGTCCTATAGGGTATCCATCTATAGAGGTTGAAGCTGCAAATTTGGCTGACCTTGCTCAAAAGTTAAAAGAGATTGAAGATATCAAAGAGTGGTTATCCAACTCTGCTGTAGCAGTAAATGATGTAATTGTAGATAGTCTTGATACTCCACTAAAAGATGGAGATAGAGTATCTATATTGCCACCTGTTTGTGGAGGTTAGTATGGAGTTGTATAGTGGTCCTTTGGATGCTACAGAGATATTTAAAAGTTGGTTTAATAGAGAAAAAGAGTCAAACTATGGTGCTTTTATAACATTTGTTGGTATTGTAAGAAGTGAAGATAATATAGAGGCTTTGAGTTTTGATATATATGAACCGATTTTAAAAAGTTGGTTTGAGAGTTGGCAACAAAAAGCCAATCAAAGAGGAGCCAAAGTATATATGGCACACTCAATAGGAGATGTTCCTTTGCATAATGTATCATATGTTAGTGCAGTACTCTCACCAAAAAGAAGAGTAGCTCTTGAGTTGATAGATGAGTTTGTAGAGGATTTTAAGGCTAATGCACCTATATGGAAGTATGATGTAATAGATGGCAAGAGAATTTATGCAGAAAGTAGAAGTACACCAATGAGTGGTGCAGGGTTATTAAATTAGGAGATAAAATGGCATTTATGCATTTTGATAGATCGATGGAGATACTAAAGAGTCAAAAGATAAGCAGATACAAATGGCAAACTTTGCCACTAATGAACTCTTATGGATATACATTGGCAGAAGATATTGTAGCTACCCAAAACTCTCCGGAGTTTGAAACCAGTGCAATGGATGGTTATGCCATAAGATATGAAGATATGCAAATGGGCAAAATACCAATAGTAGATATCAATCCAGCTGGAGCTGATAAGGAGTATCATCTAAACCCAAAAGAGGCTATCAAGACATTTACAGGCTCTATTATGCCAA
>JAMOSA010000283.1 GCA_027063325.1 Campylobacteraceae bacterium | reverse complement strand
TTGTGCCATATCAATAGAAGTATCTGTCTTAAAGAGTGTTTTTACTCTACTGTTATCTTTGCCATATACATAAGCCAAGCCACTTGTTGGGCAATCTGTACCATTAGGTATAGTTAGATCTCTTTGGCTTTTTATTCTAACCCACTTGTTATCTATACAAGGTGTGCTTACATCTCCTTTGAAACCAACTTTAACTGTATCAGATGTCAAATCATAAGTTATTAATCTAAAGTTGTTATATTTGTATAATCGATTATCACTTAGTCTGAGTGAACCATTTATATGCTCATTTACTTTTGTGATTTTTGCATTATTATCGTAACTTATACGAACTGTGCTGTTTTTTAAAGTTATTTCACTTGAATCTGTTTTGGCATACAGATCTGATGTCTTATACTCTTGAGTATTTTTGTCTATCTGTTTGAGAGTAATATCTCCTGTAAGATTATATCCATATATCATACACTGTTCAAAAGTTATTTTTATTATAGTAGGTAATATTTGAACATAGTTTATTTTTCCATTGTTATCACACTTGAGTTTATCATTAAAAGATTGAAGTAATTGATTTGCATCTATTGGCAGTTCCAAATCTGTTGATACTACCATACTTCTTAGTGCATCAACTGTAATAGCTTTATAGTTGTCATTTGTCAAAAGAACCTGTGGTCTTATATTTTTGTTCTCATTGCTATTGTCATTACCACATCCACTTAAAAAAAACAGTAAAAGTGTAAATATAGCAAAATACAATTTTTTCATTCCAAACCCCTTTATATTATTTCATATTATTCTATATAAATTTAATTAACAGATGGTGTACATAGATATAGTCTATCTAATCTCTAATGCTTTTTTTATACAGGCATCTATTGTGGGAGTATCTGCTATGGAGAAATTTGCATCTTTTGGTAAGTGTTCGAGGGTTGCTTTGCCTATAACTATAGCTATATAGCTTTTGTGCCATTTGAAGTTTTTTAAAAAGCAGTGAATTGTTGAAGGGGATGTAAAGATAATAATAGAGTCATTTAGAGGAGCTTTGTCTATAGAGTATTTTTTACAAGTTGTTTTATATATGATTTGCTCTTTTATAGATATGCCATTTTGCTGTAAAAATCTTTTGCTATCAAATGATACCTCTTGAGGTCTTAGGTAGAGTATATCTTTGTTAGCAAACATTTTGGCTATATCTTTGGATAACTCTTTGCCATAAAAATTTTTTGGATGATATAAAACTTTACCCCCAAGCTCTGTTATTTTTTTGGCTGTAGCACTGCCAATAGCCAAAGAGGGAATCTTTTGCCATCTTTTATCTATGCTATTAGCTGTAACAACAGCCTGTTTTGATGTAAACATCAAAGTATCAATACCCTCAAGATTGAGTTGTGAAGCTGTAGTTGTAAACTTTATCATTGGTATATGATAGAGTCCCTCTTTTTGTAGTGGTGAAGTTAGATATATATTTTTCATTAATCTCTATTTTCCGTTAGGTGTGATACACCTTTGCCTTCATAAAAACTCTCATTTATATGCTCATCATCATATGGATCAAAATGAGGAGTAATGATCCAACCCTTATCAGGCTCAAGTAGAGCAATTTTTTCTTCTATATCTTCTGCTATATGGTGAGCTTCAAGTAGTGTCATCTCAGGTTCAAGTACCATATGAAATTCAACAAAATTTCTACTACCATCTGTTCTGGTCTTCAACCAATGGTAACCATTAACTTTAGGGTGATTTGCCAAAATCTCTCCGATTTTGCCTACCAATTCACTATCTAATGATCTATCAAGTAGTATCATAATACTCTCTTGAATTATCTCATAAGCTGAATATATAATATATAGACCAATTATCAAACCAAAAAGAGCATCTATCCAATCCCAACCAATCAGATATACAAATACCAAAGCCATTACCACAGCACCATTACTCAGCAAATCTGTCTGGTAGTGTAGGGCATCTGCTTTGATTACAATATTATCTGTCTCTTGGGCCACTTTTAAGAGGTATCTAACAAGAAACCATGTAACTATAATTGAAAAGAGCATAACAACCAAAGATATACCAATATACTCTGTAGTTTTATGGTTTATCATCTTATTAGCAGCTTCATATATGATATATATACCAGAGAGTGTAATAATAGTTCCCTCAATTACACCTGCAATTGCCTGTATTTTACCCTTACCATATGGAAATTTGTCATCTGGATGCTCTTCTGCTTTTTTAATAGCAAAGAAATTAAAAAGTGATACACCCATATCAAGAATGGAGTCTATTGCAGAAGCAAGTACTGCAACAGAACCACTCAAGACTCCTACTATCAATTTAATAATAGTTAGCAAAGTAGCAACTGCTGTTGATACAACAGTAGCTCTTCTTTGAGGTGTCATAGCATTGAATTTAAATTGTAGTGTAGCCATATATTATTTTATCTTTGCTACTGGTGTAGATGCTCTTGCTACATATTTGCCTTTACTATGTCGATGATGGTATCTGCTGTAATGATGTGGGTGTCCCCTCTCTTTATCAAAGTGAGCAGACTCCATCCAGTTGTGAGGAGGCTTTACATACTCTTCTGCCTCTACTATAGAGTAACCGTTAGATGCACAAGGATCATACATAAACTCCATTCCGCATTCACTCTTTGCAACTGCAAAAGAACCTATGGCAATCAAACCAATCAATACTCTTTTATACATCATATATTCCTTTCTGCATATCCCCATTCTCAATCAATATTATAATACAAAGAGTCTATAGTTATCCTTTATTCAGATTTGCTTATTTATATTTTTGGAAATTATTTTTAGTATTAATCTTGATATTCTAATCAGATAGTATATCCACCAAAGATATCTTGGCAGTTTTAATATTTTGTATTCATATATTGTTGGTTTCAAGAGTGAATAGTGTAAATATTTTAATTTTTGTTCTGTTGATTCATATAGCATACTTTTGGCATATATTTTTTTATAAACTGGTAATCTGTTTTGCCATAACATATATGTATAGTTATAGATTTTATTATAATCATACTTATATATATTTTTTTGTATCTCTTTTGGCAAAGGTGTTTTCAGTATTTTGTTTGAGAGATATATACCATATAGACCATACTTAATTGCTTTTAGGGTATTTAATTTATCTACAACAAAAGTATAATCTATATTATGGTATCTCATATATCTGTCTATATCTATAACCCATATCATTTTTGAATACAAGTGTTTGGATGCGTGGATAAGCAGATATAAAAACTCTTCATCTTTTTTAAGCACTGGCAGACTGATACTGTTTATAGATAGTTTTGTTCTATTAAATAGTATCTTTTTGGGTATTTTAACAGGATAAAAATATGGTACAAACTCCCAACTAATATCTATAGTCAAACCTCTTTTGTCTGTTAGTGTAATATATGTTTGATACTTTAGGTTTATATACTGATTTGTTGTAAAACCATTTTGAAAAAGCCAATTTATTACATCAAATCTATCTTTTTTATCTATAAATATATCTATATCTACAGAGTATCTTGTTGTACTCTCTTGATATAGTTTTTTTGAGAGTGCAACTCCTTTTAGCAGTATATATCTCCATCCCATATCATTAAATTTATTGTCTAGTTTTTTAATAAAAGCGATACTCTCTAAAACTTCCATAGTATATAATCTTTTGAACTCTGTAAGTCTTATATAGAAACTATCTTTTTGTTTGTATCTATTGGCAAAGAGTATGACAACACCATGCCTTGTAAGTAGTTCAAATTTGGGTATCACAGGAGGTTTTTTGCTTTGTGAGCATATATACAGTATCAACTCTTCATACTCTTTTTTGGTCATAGAACAACTTTGGTATTGGCATATAGTATATAATAACAAAAAAGAGATAATATGGAGTATTTTGGATTTGGAATTTACAGCGATATAGATGGTATGGAATCAAACCCAAAAGGGTATGAACTTCAAATAGTATCTAACAGTAAATTTTGTATAGATAATGATTGTGTAACAAGCAGGTGGCATAATATATATGAAGATACAAGAGTAAGATATATAGATAATCCAAGCTATTTTATATTTGAAATTGAAAATGATTGTCAGTTAATTTGGTATAAAGATCTCTACCCATACAAAATAGAGTATAAAATATACAGTGCAACTCCATATAGAGTAAAGTATTGGATACTGCATACATTTTTACCTCTTGTGTATGAACTCTTTTTGGATTCATTGGTTCTTCATGCTTCATCTATAGAGATAGATGGCAAAGCTGTATCTATAGTTGCTCCCTCAATGGGTGGAAAATCAACACTGGCATACTATGCTGTTGATAAAAGGGGGGCTGGATTAATCTGTGATGAGAGTACTGTTTTGAGATTTGAAAGCGGAGTTTTGGTTACACCCACCCATCCATATATAAGATATTTTAGAAAGAGGTTTCATCTGGGCAAAAAGGTAGATAATTTTGTCCAAGGATCAATAGAGTTGGATTCTATTATTGTATTGCAAAAAGGAGAAAACAGAATATCAATATCAAAACTCAAAGGTATTGAAGCTTTCAAAAGATTGCTTGATGCTACACTGATAGATATGGGTAGATTGGAAAAAAACAGATTTGAAAAGCTTCTAAGAGTCTATGAAAATATTGATATATATCTATTGAAATTCCCTGACAATATAGATTTGATTTCTGATATATTTGATACAATACTGCATATCAGGAAAAAGTAAAGAGGTTTAATTGGAACAAAAAAGAGTACAACTGCCACCGGATAACAGAATAGACAGATTTATTCGTTCAAATTATCAGTTTGACCTAAAAAGAGTATTGGTAATACTTCACAGATATAAATATGTGATATTGACTCTTGGAGTATTGGTTGCTATAGCTACGGGTTACAAAGTATATTTTATGCCAGATATATACAGAGCCACTTCAACTGTAGAGGTTCAGGTAAAGGGGTGGTTTAGTCTAAGCAACAGAGATCCCAAAGCAAATGCTCTAACTGGTGAAATGGTCAATAATATATATACAGAGATGGAGATTATAAAATCCAGATTTTTGATTAAAAAAGCCATTAAGAGTGTAGATTTCAGCCACAGATACTATATAAAGCAGGGATTTTTGGAAAAAGAGTTGTACAAAGAGTCTCCAGTAGATGTAAATTTGACAAAGGGTTTTGGTAGAAGTTTTATCCTGATACCTATTGACAAAGAGAGTTTTATTCTAAAGACCAATTTACCACAGATGAATAAGGATACACCAAATATATATAAAAAGAGACACAGATATGGAGAGAGAGTTAAAAATATCTATTTTGATTTGACTGTAAACAGAACCAATATACCTGTAAAATATAAAGAGTACAGATTTGTTGTTATAGATCCTGCCAAAATACCAGCAATGTTAAAAGGAAATGTTTCTGTAGCACCTATATCAAGAAAAGCAACTATTCTTGGTGTCTCATTTAGTGGAACTGTTCCTTTGCGTGTACAGGAGTTTGCAAATGAGCTATCAAAGAAATATCTACAACAGAGTGTAGAGAGGCGTACCTGGGAGGCGATAAAAACAATAGAGCTTATAAACAAGCAGCTCAAGAAGATAAATTTACAATTAAAATCTGTAGTCTCAAAGATTGAAAAATTTAGAAAACAGACAATGATTGTAAATATTGACGAAAGAGTCCAAAGACTCTCTGACAAACTTGCTGAGTATGAGTCTGAACTTGTAATGCTTGAGTTAAAGAGTGAACTTATAAAGAGTTTTCTAAAAAGAGTCAATGCCGGTAAGAGATTAGAGAGTCTTACGATGGCTGGAATCGGCATAGATGATACCACAACAGCTGATGTACTTGAATCACTCAGAAAAGAGATACTAAATTACAGAGATTTGCTACGAGACTATA
>JAMOSA010000282.1 GCA_027063325.1 Campylobacteraceae bacterium | reverse complement strand
GCTTTGTATGAAATTGTTGAAGTCATTAACAATAAAGATGTGGATTTTATATACAGTGATGAAGACAAGATAGAGATGCACGAAACATACAGTGAACCTCACTTCAAACCCAATTTTGCACCAGATACATTTCTAAGCAGAAATTATATAAGTCACTTAGCAGTTATAAAAAGATCCATACTCAAAAGAGTTGGTGGCTGGAGTGAAGGGGTTGGTGTAGAGGGGGCTCAAGATTATGATTTGTATCTAAAGATATTTGAACATACAGACAAAATTGCCCATATCCCCAAGATTTTATACCACTGGAGAAAGGTACCAGGTTCAACTGCATCTGAATTTAATGAAAAATCCTATGCAAAAGAGGCAGGTAGAGTAGCTTTGCAAAGAGCTATGAAAAGAAGAAGAATAGAAGCTGAAGTTTTACATGCCAAATATCCAGGAACATACAGAGTAAAATACAAAATAGAGGGTAATCCAAAGGTATCTATTGTTATGCCATTTAGAGATAAACCTGAACTTTTAAAGATGGCTATAGAATCTATCTTGAACAAAAGTAGCTATAAAAATTTTGAACTAATAGGTATTAGCAATAACAGTAGTGAGCGTGAAGTCTTTGAGTTGATGGATTACTATAGCAAACTGGACAATAGAATAAAGTTTTATGAACTCAATATCCCTTTTAACTACTCACGAATCAATAATATTGCTATTAGAAGATATGCCAAAGGGGAGCATCTGATACTCCTAAACAATGATATAGAGATAATTTCATCTGAATGGATAGAGGCTATGTTGGAGTTTTCCCAACGAAAAGATGTTGGAGCTGTTGGAGCAAAGCTGTACTATCCTGATGATACCATACAACATGCAGGAGTTACTATAGGTGTACTTACATTAGCAGGTCACAATTTTAGGCATCTTCACAAGGATCACCCCGGATATATGGGTATAGAGTCAGTTATACAAAATGTATCTGCAGTAACTGGTGCATGTTTGATGGTTAAAAGAGAGCTTTATCAAAAGATAGGCGGATTAAATGACAAGGATTTGAAAGTTGCATTTAATGATATAGACTTTTGTCTTAGACTTCAAGAAGAGGGTTATTTGAATGTATATACACCATATTGTGAAGCTTATCATCATGAATCTGTATCAAGAGGTAGTGAAGACAATCCCAAAAAGAGGCGTAGATTCAAACAAGAGGTTGAGTATATGCTAAACAGACACAAAAAGATACTATCAACAGGAGATCCATACTACAATCCAAATCTTACTTTGGAAAAAGAGGATTTTTCATTCAGATGGTCAATACTTGAAGAGATTTGATATATAAACTATATTCAAAAAAAAAGAGATTCAGCAGAGAATAGTCTCTACTGAGAAGATAACATTAAGCAGGTACTACAGATACCTTCTTTTGTTTTGCAGTTTTATTTTCAAACTTTACTACACCCTCAATCAGTGCATAGATAGTATGATCTTTACCAATACCTACACCACTACCTGGATGTACTTTTGTACCTCTTTGGCGAATAATGATATTACCAGGAATTACTCTCTCTCCACCAAACTTCTTTACACCTAAGCGTCTTCCTATGGAATCACGGTTATTCTGGGTAGAACCCTGTCCTTTCTTGTGTGCCATTACTACTCCTTATGCAATTTTTGTAATGCGAACTCTTGTGAAGTCTCTACGGAAACCTCTTTTTAGCTTAGAGTCTTTTCTTCTTCTTTTTTTGAAGATAACAACTTTTCTGTCTCTACCTTCATTGATAACTTCACCCTCAACTACAGCACCCTCAACAAATGGAGTACCAACCTTCAATTCGCCGTCATTTAATGCAAGTACTTGAGTAAATTCTACTTTCTCTTTAGGCTCTTTACCCATTTTGTCGAAGCAGATTATATCTCCCTCTTGTACTTTGAATTGCTGACCGCTTGCTTTGATAATAGCATACATTGCAAACCCTTACTGTGATATTTTATAACTACTGATTACCTATTGGCAATTTAAGTGCAGGATTGTATCTAAAATTTTATAAAATTAAGCTTTTGTCATATTTTGAAGAGTATTTGGTCTAATAAAAAGTATCTTTTTACACATCTAAATATTTGTATTCATCAAGAAATATAATGCTACAATACAAAAAGTGAATGAATACTCAGTCTAAAATATGACTGAAGGAGATATTGTGAAAATAGCAGTAGTTGGTGCAGGTACTATTATATTTAGAGATGAGGGTATTGGTGTATATGCCGCTAGATACCTAGAAGAGAATTTTGAGTTTGATGGTGATGTAACACTAGTTGATGGTGGAGTATTGGGATTTCAGCTTATGACATACTATACAGATTATGACAAAGTAATAATACTTGATACTATCACAATGAATAATGATAGTGCTGGATCTTTGTACAAGATACCAGCTGAAGAGCTTTTGGGGCTTGGCAGTTACAAACAGACAGCTCATGAGGTAGAGATTGTAGAGATGCTTGAGATTGCAGCTTTAAATGGTAATTTATCTGATGTTACCATCATAGGTATAGTACCAGAGGATATACTCAGTGTAAAGGTTGGTTTGAGTGATACACTAAAAAAATCTTTTGATTCTATGATAGATACAGCTATTGGAGAGCTAAAGAGTATCGGAGTGGGTATAACAAGAAAAAAAGATGGATTGACACTTGAAGAGATACTACATATGTATGACAATCCCCAAAGTCAAATGAAACATCACATAGGTAACAAACAAAATAGGGAGTAAAAGATGGCAATAATACAAAAGATTGAGTATAAGAGTGAAAACAGATACTTTGATGGATTTTTACAAAATGCAATAGAGAGTTGTGGAATAAAAGGGTGTATAGATAGGATAGATAATCATATTTGGCTTATTATTGAAGATGATAACACCAAAGAGTCTTTGGAAAAATTTGCAGAGTTTACCTCCAAATATCTACCACACTCTATATTTTTGGGTAGTATTGATACAGCAAATGGTGAGGCAGATTGTAATGGTATAGACAAAATCAAATCCAAGCCATATCCTATATCTCCTTGTCCAATATGCTTAGAGGAGCTAACAAACCCTGCAAGTAACAGATATTTAGATGATACCATATGCTGTACTCACTACAGCAATGACAAGTGTTGTGAATATATAGATAATACTACATTTTCACCTCACTACAATGGTTATAACACTATACTACTTACTGACTCTTCCAAAATCAAAGAGCTATTTTTGGTAACTGAAAATGAGATAGAGGCTCTATTTAGTATAGAAAAACCCATACTCAAAGTAACAATCAAAGATAAAGAGCTACAACAGATTGTAGGTAAAAAGTATATGAATCTTCAAGCACCATACAGTATCAAGAGTGCTTTGGTCGCTCTAAATGCAAAAGAGAGTGATATAGATACTCTCTTTTTTGATACAGACAATAATTCACCCAAACTTATAGTAGTTCAAAACCATAAAGTAATGATCTATGATAATCCACTCTCCAAACAACTTGAAAAGCTCAATGATAACAGAGTATTAAATAGATTTGCCAATATTATGAAAGAGGCAGATTACTCTGTGGCAATTGGAGCATATATGAGCCATACTCATGGAATAAGTTTTCCAGTAGCTACTGAGCATGGTATAAAAGAGGCTATAGTAATAGATAAGTTTGATTCAAACAAAGTATTAAATTTAATGCAAAATGATGAAAAAAGAGCCAAACTACTAAAAAACTTTGAAAAAAATAGTAATAGTGCATATAGCAACTTTATCAACAAGATGCAAAATGGTGCTACACTCTTTGAAGTAATCTCAGCTATTACATCACTAAATGAAACAAGTTATGAAGCTGTAAGTAGTGCTTCATTGGATTTTCATGGTAATGGAGGCTTAAAAGTTGATATGTTTTTTAGTGAAGATGGATTTGATTATGCCTCCTTGCTGGGTTCACTAATTAGCTTTAAAATTGCCGGTGTTGAAAATAGTTACTTATTATACTCTTTGTTTGAAGCATGGGGTGATATGGTTGTATCAGTACTTGGACAACTAAAGAGTGAATTTAAAGTATCAAACTTTATTATGATGGGTGATATGTTTGAAAACAGTGTTTTATTTAGTAGAATACTTAGCAAATTTACTATATCCAAACCATACTTCAGTCAACAGATAGCTTTAGATAGCATAGATTAAAAGCTGATATTGTATAGATGTAATAATGTAAAATGAATCATTCTATCAAAATTTAAGCCAATACTGGACTAAAGTCCCACTTCCCAATAGCTTTCAAAATTGATTTATCCTGGAAGTGAGGCTTTAGCCTCACCTGTTAAAGCAGTAAAACTTTATCTGTAATGAATATATAGTACTCTTTTGGCTTTGGACTTTATGCTTTTTTTGAACTAAAATATTTCAAGATACATAAAGTCACTTGTTTAATCTGAGTTTTTTCAAATCTCTTTTGGGATAAGCCAATGCAATTGTTAGTATGGCAACTGTTATTATATAATATATCCATGTTGGTACGGGGATTGGATCCCCTGTGGCATAAGAGTGTAAACCACTTAGATAAAAATTTACTCCAAAGTATGTCATTAGTATTGAAGCAAAAGCCAAAAATGATGTTGTTGCCAATATAAACGGTTTATCCCATTTTGGAATCAATCTAAGATGTAAAACTATGGTATATACAATAATGGATATATATGCCCAAGTCTCTTTGGAATCCCACCCCCAATATCTACCCCATGATTCATTTGCCCAAACACCTCCTACAAAATTTCCGATTGTAAGCATGGATAATCCTATTATGAGTGAAGCTTCAAGTATAGCTGTCAATTTGTATATAGATTTGTCTATATTTTTGTTTCTGATTATAAACAGTAGCAGTATGATATATCCCAATATTGCACCAAGCCCCAAAAATCCGTAACTGCCGGTAATTATAGATACATGTATTGTAAGCCAGTATGATTTTAAGACAGGTACAAGATTTGTAATTTGTGGATTTATATTGCTAAGATGTGCTGTAAACAGAAATATACCAGCAACCAGCAAGGTAGCTCCCAATACAAGCATATAGCGACGAAACAGAATTAATCCTGCCAATAAAGATGACCATGATATATAAAGCAACGATTCATAAGCATCACTCCATGGAGCATGACCACTAATATACCATCTTAGCCCCAAACCTGCACTATGAGCCAAAAAGAGCAAAAGTATTATAGAAAATGAGAGCTTTTGTATTGTGTTTAATACCTTTGAAGAGTCTTTAAAAACCTGTAGAAATCCCAATATCAACAGTACAATACCCATTAACAGATATACAGGTACCAATCGAGGAAAAAGATGCAATCTGTTATAGAGCATTTTGGCACTTATAATAGTTTCAGAAGGAATCAAAGAGGCACCATATCTATATTGGTAACTCTTTATACTCTCTATTGCTCTTTGTGCTTCACTCCATCTTCTATCTGCTACTGAATCTACAAAACTCTCTGTTAGCTTTTTGATTCTTTTGGCACTGTTGCCACTAAATTTTTGCATAGCTTCCAGTGGATTGTACCATCTGTTTGAAGTATCATTTGGTATAGGAAAAATTCTATATACATTACCATAAAATACCATGTATATAATATTTAATTTCTCATCAAGAGTTATAATCTCTTTTTCAAATGTACCCCTTTTGGAAGGATCCATTCTGTTTGCTTTTTCCAACTCTTTTGATAACTTGTATCTGTCTTTATTGAAAGCATCACTAAATGATATATATTTTGTATTCTCTTTTATATCCAAAAGCTTTTTGAGTTTGGGTGATTTGATTTTGATAATTTTGGCATACTTCCATAATTCAGGTCTTGTAAGCATTCCCATTAATACTTGATTTTCATCCATTCCTTTATATGATA
>JAMOSA010000281.1 GCA_027063325.1 Campylobacteraceae bacterium | reverse complement strand
AACTAAGAAGTGGAGAACATGTTATACCTCTGATGCTACAGGTCATACTATGCTCTATGGAGTGGCAAATAGAGCTATAAAAGATGAAGTTGATATAAGAGAGAGAAAAGAGCTACTCTCTTTGATACATAAAGATAGTAGATGTTATGGAGCAGTTGTTAGAGATTTGGTAACTGGTGAACTAGAAGCATATTTAGCAAAGGGTACCTGTATAGCAACAGGGGGTTGGGGTAGAATATATCGTACTACTACAAATGCTGTAATATGTGAAGGTACAGGACAAGCAGCAGCACTTGAGACTGGTATTGCAGCACTTGGAAACCCAGAAGCTGTACAATTTCACCCTACTCCAATAGTGCCATCTGGAATACTTTTGACTGAAGGGTGTAGAGGTGATGGCGGAGTTCTTAGAGATATAGATGGTCATAGATTTATGCCAGATTATGAGCCAGAAAAAAAGGATCTTGCCTCAAGAGATGTAGTAAGTCGTCGTATGATGCAACATATCAGAGCCGGTAAAGGTGTACCATCTCCATTTGGTGATCATTTGTGGCTAGATATATCTATACTTGGTAGAGAACATATAGAAAAACACCTAAGAGATGTACAAGATATTGCCAAAACATTCAATGGTATAGATCCAGCAGATGAAGGTCCAAAAGGTTGGCTACCGGTAAGACCTGCCCAGCACTACAGTATGGGTGGTATTAGAACCAAACCAACAGGTGAATCCCCTACTCTATTTGGACTCTTTTCATGTGGAGAGGCAGCTTGTTGGGATCTGCATGGATTTAATAGACTTGGAGGTAACTCTGTAGCTGAGACTGTAGTATCTGGTATGATAGTAGGAAGTTATTTTGCCCAGTATTGTAAAAATCATGAAATTGATATTGATACAGCTACAGTTGAAAAGTTTGTAAACAAAGAGAAAGATTATATAAATGAGATACTCTCTCGCCCTGTTGGTATTGAAAATATTTTTGAAATCAAAAAGCAGATGCAACATATAATGGATGAAAAGGTTGGTATATTCAGAAACGGTGAATCACTATATAGTGCAGTTGAAGAGTTAAGAGACCTTTTACGCAGAAGTAAATTAGCAGGAGTTAGAGTAAAAAGCAAAGCTACAAATCCAGAATTAGCAGAAGCTTATAGAGTACCAAAGATGCTAAAACTTGCTATTAGTGTAGCATATTCAGCTATGCTTAGAACAGAATCAAGAGGAGCTCACTATAGAGAAGATCATCCTCACAGAGATGATTTACACTGGCTAAAAAGAACTCTTGTAACTTGGCCCAATCCAGATGCTACCTTGCCTCAGGTTGGATCAGAAGCACTTGATATTATGAAGATGGAGATGCCTCCTGCATTCCGTGGATATGGTAGAAAGGGTATGATAGTAGAGCATCCATTATCAGCCAAACGAAACAAAGAGGTAGAAGAGATAGTAGCCAGACTCAAAGCCGAAGGTAAAGATAGATTTGAAATTCAAGATGCTTTAATGCACTTTGAACTTCCTAAAAACTACAAAGATAAAAATGAGAGATATGGAGTAGGATATGCCTGATAGTAAAAATACCCCAAAAAAAGGGCGAATGCTTACATTTGAGATACTCAAATACAACCCATCTGATCCAGAGTCGAAACCACATTTTGAGATATACAAAATTGAAGAGACTCCTGGAATGACACTCTTTATTGCTCTAAATATCATAAGAGAGTCTCTTGATCCTGATTTGGCATTTGATTTTGTATGTAGAGCTGGAATCTGTGGCTCTTGTGGAATGCTTATAAACGGTAAACCTATGCTTGCATGCAAAACATTAACAAGCCACTATGAAAATGGCAAAATACAACTTATGCCAATGCCTGCTTTTGAACTTTTGAAAGATTTGTCAGTAAATACAGGCAAATGGATGGAGGGTATGAGTAGAAGAGTAGAATCATGGGTACACTCAGCACAAGAACATGATATTTCCCGAATAGAAAAACCGGTTGAACCAAAAGATGCAGATGCAACATTCGAGCTAGATAGATGTATAGAGTGTGGTATATGTGTCTCTTCTTGTGCTACTGCTTTGATGAGACCAGATTTTGTAGGTGCAGTTGGATTAAACAGAATAATGAGATTTACTGCAGATCCTCAAGATGAGAGAACAGATGAAGATATGTATGAATTGATAGGTGATGACAGTGGAATATTTGGCTGTATGAGTCTATTGGCATGTGAAGATCACTGCCCCAAAAAACTGCCTCTTCAAGAACAACTTGCATACCTTAGAAGAAAAATGTCAGAAGTTGGCAAGAGATAATACACTATTAGGTTTATACTTTTTACAAACTAAAAAGATTTCTATAAGGTGTTAGATTAATTAAAATATCGGGCAAAATGCCCGATTGAAGGAGGTTAGAAGGGTAGTAGATGAATTTTTTAGTTTACTTCTACTTCTACAGGATCACTCTCCCATAGACCATGCTTTGTACAATAAGCCATTGCAGTAAGCTTTAGTTTACCTGTTGGTACGATATGGAAATCTACCTCTACATGCCCTTTGGTATTACCCAAAGTTCCTGGAGTAAATGTAGCTTGACCTAACAATACTTCACCATTCCACAATTGAACATAAGCTATATAGTGATCAAAATCATCAGGGTGGCTATACTCATTACCTACTTTTACCTTTACAGTAAATGGCTCACCTTTTGCTGCACTACTCTCACAGTGAACAAACGGAGAGTGTCTGTCTATATAATCTTTTTTTGCTTCTCTTTCTACTGTATCTATATCTACATATCTATTAATCTTTGGCATATCTATCCTTTTTGTTTGATTTAACCTAATATCTATTAGGTTTGATAATATAACTATATCATATTTTTTCAAATAAGACAATATTACTCCTATTTAAAAGAGGAAAAAATATATTATCTAAGATAGTGTTTCTATACTACACACTTTTTTTTATTCTCTTTATCTCATTTTTTAATTTATAACAAGCATCTTTACTCTCTTTATATTTGCACTCATGATAGAGTCTATCGATACTTTTTATATCTATCTCTCCATCTTTTGAGTATCTGTTGAAAAATGAGCTTATACTCTCAAAAGTCTCTTTTTTATACCCCTCTTTCTCAAGTCTTTTTAACAAAGGTGCCAATATACACAATGCCTTGTCTGTACATCTTTCTTTTTTGAGATATAAATAAAAGAGTACAAAAATCCCAAACAATACTATCAATGTAGATACAAAAACAAGAGCAAACCTGGGACTGTTTTTGATATTCTCATATAGTTGCATTTGTCTAAAGTGGCTGTAGTAGAGTATCCAGGCTTCTACTTTGTATTTGATATAAAGCAGATACAGATTTATTTTAGATGCTTTATCTTTGATAGTGTCTGTTTGATTTATTATATTCATACTCAAAGTATCCATCTTTTTTGCTGTAGCAGTAGGATCAACTCTAACCCAAGAGTTGTCTATATATACCTCTACCCATGCATGAGCATCTTTTTCTTTGACTGCCAAATAGTTTTTAACACTGTTTTTTGGCTTTGCTTTGTATCCCGTAACTACTCTTGAGGGTACTTTGGCAAATCTGCAAAGCAGAGCAAAACTGTCTGCAAAATGTACACAATACCCCTGTTTTACATCAAACAAAAAACTATCTGTCGTATTTTTGGGATCTAACCCTTTGGGTCTTAGGGAGTACATTAGATTCTGATCTAAAAAAAACTTCAATATAGCTTTAACTCTTTGTGAAGCACTTTTGTATTTCTTGGCAATTTTGGCTCCCAATTTTGCACATCTTGGTGCCATTTTGCTATCAGCACCCAAAGCAACATCCAATACATTTTTTAATGTTCCTCTACCATACTTATACTCCAAAGCAGAACCAGCATCATATATAACAGGTTCATTTACCCCACCCTTTAGTGTAACAGAAAAATCACTATCTATTACAGCTCCTGTTGGAGCCTCTATGGGTAAATCGAGCAGATATATCCATCTCTTTTTTGTAGGATACAAAGATACGCGATAACTTACAATATCTTTTATATAATCATATCTATTGGGTGTTACATATCTAGCTGGTCTGTATCTTCTAAGTACTCCTATAGGCATTGGTTTCCACTCTTTGCCCTTTTTTATATACAAAACAGAACCTCTAAAGTAGAGTTTTGAAGATGGAGGTATCTTGCCACTATTGAATCCTACTTCAAATACTATCCTGTCAGACAATAATCCTACCGCCTTCTCATTGGCATACATCTTGCCATCATATCCCTCTTTTGCCACCTCTTCATTTTTGAATCCATAAGAGGCGTGTTCAAATGATATACGGGGAAAGAATATAAACAATAATATAACCCAAGGAAGTGAGAGTAAAAACAGCATACCTGTCATTTTGAGCGACTCTTCTATACTACTTTGCATTCTATAAGCCAAAATTATCCAAAGCAATACAAATATCTCAAATATTACATATATAAGCATTGGTAGGGTATGAAAGAAAAACAGTGAAATAGCCAAAAGTAAAATAGGGGATATTATTTGATAAAAATTTATCTCTTTTGTCAATCTTTGCAATGATACTGCCAAAATAAGCAGATACATAATAAGTTCTACAAATACTTTCAATCTCGATAATCCGGCAAAATTGAATGAACCAAACATAGATATGGCAATAGCTACCAATCCCCATAGTGTCATACCCAAAATTGCTTTATCTGATAATCTTTTATCTCTATATATCAGATATACCACTGTAGCCATAAAGATAAGCATAGGGAGTTTGGTGATCAAGAGTATAGGTGGCAATACTGTCAAGTATGCCAAATCAAGCAGTTTTAACTCTTTAGTAGAGTGCGAATTTGGTGAGTATCTCATCAATATTCTCCTTTTGGCTATCTAAGATACCATTTGGCATATATATTACAAAATCCAATTTAGCCTCTTCACACTCCAATACCCACAAAGTAAGTTGAGATAATCTATCCTCATCACTATTTGCAGCTTTTATAAAATCAAACTCAAGTTTTTGACTTTGATACTCTTTGACAAACTTTTTTACTGCCAATTCTCCTTTTGCTACTGAAGCCCAGTGTATGCGTGAAGCACTCTCACTGCCACTGTATGTACCTACTCCGTCAAAATCACTCTCATCACCTATAAAATTTTTGCTTATTGCAAGATATTTTGAGAGGGGAATACCTTTTGGCTGAGGATATACTACTACTCTTTTGCAATCTTTTATATCTATTTGAAATCTAACTGTCGATAGAGGAAAGAGTGATTCTATCTTGCACTCTTTTATATATAAATAACCTCTTTTGGGTGCTATGTATTCTACCTTGACAAACTCTACACTGCTACCTTTTATTGAACCTATATATATCTTTTTATCTTCAAACAAAATATCCAATGCCCAGGCTGTATATATACCTTTGTTTGATACTTTTATGCGACACTCACCCAAAATATTTGCAAACAGCCTCCCACATCCGTCAAATTTGGCTTCAATATTTTTGATATTCCTAATCCCGATTGGTCCGGCACTAAAAGCAGTGGCAAATACAAAAAACAGAGTAATATATACTAAATTGAAATTGTGCATATAAGCTTCAAAGAAGAGTCCAAAGAGTAACACTACAACAAAGAGACTAAATGGAGTAGCTCTTTGTTTGATTCTCTTACGATTCTGGAGAAATATTTTTAGAGATTTCATCAATTATCCGGGATATTGAACTTTTGCCCTCTTTAAACTTCAATCTATGTACACACACTTCACCAACTACTGCCAACAAATCATCAGGTACCGCATAATCTCTACCGTGCAAATATGCCCAAGAGCGAATCATAGATACAAGAGCCAATGCACCTCTGGTTGATAATCCATATACAAATATACCACTATCCCTTGTAAATGATAC
>JAMOSA010000280.1 GCA_027063325.1 Campylobacteraceae bacterium | reverse complement strand
AGATATTTGGCAGATAGAATGCCTATTACAAAAGCAAGAGAAGAGTTAAACAGAATTCTCGAAGAGGAAGGAAGACTTCCAAAAACAAAAACAGGCAAAACTGTAAGTATTACATACCAAAGATTTAAAGAGATGATGCCAAAAAGCCGTAAAAAAGAGGAAGAGTAATTCAAAAGAGTATAACTGCCACCTTTAATATGGCAGTTGTATCTCTATTTTTTATGATTGAATCTCTTTTACAAACTTCTCTATTCTTCTGATACCCTCACGAATTGTAACAATATCAGTAGCAAATGAGAATCTAAAGTAACCTTCACTCCCAAATCCGATACCAGGAACTACTGCTACACCATATCTTTGTAACAACTCTTTACAAAACTCTATAGAATCATCACTTACATCTTTGATATTTACAAACAGATAAAAAGCTCCCTTTGGTCTAAGTACACTCAACCCTTCAATATTGTTAAACAATTCTACTGCTTCATGCATTCTTCCTTCAAATGCCATTCTCATTCTCTCTATATCATCATCAACTTCACCATTGAGTGCGGGAATTGCTGCTTTTTGTGTAATTGAATTGATATTTGATGTACTTTGTGATTGTAAAGATACCATTTTTGCTATCAACTCTTTACTTGAACTTGCCAAATAACCAAATCTCCATCCAGTCATTGCAACAGATTTGCTAAGACCATTGATTGTAATTGTTCTTTGGTACATATCTTCACTGATACTTGCAGTTGATACAAACTCTGTTCCGTCAAAAAGAAGCTTCTCATACATCTCATCACTTGCTATAAGTATCTGAGTACCTTTTAATACTTCACCCAAAGCTCTCAACTCCTCTTTTGTATATACACTTCCTGTCGGATTTGAAGGAGATGTCAAAATCAACAATTTTGTTCTACTGCTAATTGCTGCTTGAAGCTGTTCTGGAGTCAATTTAAAGCCTCTTTTTTCATCAGTATGCACAATTACAGGTTTACCACCTGCATACTTTACAAGTTCAGGATATGTTACCCAAAAAGGAGCAGGAATAATAACTTCATCACCATCATCAATAATGGTTTGAGTCAGATTAAAAAGCGACTGTTTTGCACCATTACTTACTAGTATCTGATTTCTTGAATACTCCAAACCATTGTCTCTTTTTAGTTTGTTGCTTATAGCATCCAAAAGCTCAGGAATACCCGCAACTGCTGTATATTTTGTAAAACCCCTCTCAATTGCATCAATTGCTGCATCTTTTATAATCTGAGGTGTATCAAAATCGGGTTCACCGGCTGAAAAACTCAATATATCTTTACCCTCCTCTTTTAACTCTCTTGCCAAAGTGGAGATGGCTATTGTCATAGATGGAGAGAGTGCCTTTATTCTTCTTGATAACATTCTTGTACCCTTTTGTCATATTTCTATAATTATACTAAATTAGTACTGAATTGTAGTAAATAACTCTTACAAAAGCAAATTTATGGTATGAAAGCAAGAGTAAATTTTACCCCAAAAAATAGTGTTACAAATTGGCTCTTATATATGAAAATATCATTAATTTACTATTTTTAGTAAGGAATAATAGGATAAACTCATACAAAAGGGTAAAATTACAAAATTGTATAATGTGTGGTGTTTGTAAAATGGATTTGACAAAGTAAATCCAAAAAACATTATATAATATGGCAAAAAGATAATTTGTAACTGTATATTTAAAAATTGGTTACTTTTATCCGAATCAAAAAATAAGGTAGGTAATAGTGATGCGAAAGTTATTATTGATTTTCGGATTGGTATTGATAAGCTTCCAAAGCCTCTTTGCAGCAACAAGAGCAGAGGTTAATATATTAGAAGCTGCAGAAAATATCAGATACTTGAGTCAAAAGATAGCAGTGGATTACTTTAGACTCTATATCAATCCACAAAAAGAGTATTTAAAAATAGAGATAGACAATGAGCTTGAAGAGATGGTATCAAGTATCAGAACCATATCAATTGCTACAAATGATGAAGAGACAAAAGATATTCTAAACTTTTTGACATACTCAAAAGAGCAAATTCAAGTACTTCTTGAGAGTAAGCCGGACAAAGAGCATGCTGCTCTGATGCTAGATTATAGTGAAACACTCCTAGAAGGAGCCAGTTCAATAACAAGATCTCATAAATATAACTTTAATAAAAATGAAAAAATGCTTATGACAGGTAAAAATGTAGAGTTTTTGCTGGAGAGATCTGCAAAATACTATCTGGCTCTTGGAGCTGGAATGGATAGTGATATAAACAAACTTCAGATGAAAGAGGCTATTGATGAGCTTGAGAGTAATTTACAAAAGATAAAGACATACAATTATCCTACAAAATTACAGATAGAAAAGAATAAATTGGGTATATATTGGGGTGTAATAAGGAGTATGATGGAACAGTATAACAGTATGTTATTGTCAAATCTGGTGTATCTGTCAACACTAAAGATGAAAAGTATGGTTGATAACTTCATCATCTTCCATAGTAAAATATAGCAAGGTGGATAGTTATGAGAAAACTAAATCAAAGAGTAATACTTTCATTACTGATGCTTTCACTGATAGCAATTATTGGTGTAATCTCTTATTATGCATATGGATCGGTAAAAACATATCGTGAGATAGAAAGTAATATAAAAAGAGTTGATGTAATAAAAGAGGGTAATGCTGTATTAAAAGAGTTGGTCAAAGAGAGACTTGTCAGTGCTCTTTATCTCAGTGGTTCAAATATAAGTAGTCTAGCAAAAGTCAAAGAGCAAAGAATAAAAACAAATGAGAGTATGGACAGATTTGACAAAGCATTGACTCAGGCAACAAAAAAACAGAATTTAGTCATACAACTTGATCAAATTCACAAAGATTTAAAGTTTGCTCGTTCTGAGGTTGATGCAATGAGCAAAAACCATATCTCAGTCTTAAGAGATGGTTACCAAAAAAGAGTCTATCTAAAAATTATCAAGATAGAAAGAGATATTATTGAACAACTTGATTTAAAAAATGTAAAGAGTGCACTATCATATATAGAAGAGTTGGAAAAACTGTATGGTATAAATGATTTGGAACGAAGCCTTGTAGCACTTAAAATAGCTGCAAAAAAACCATTTGGTAATGAAGATTTGAAATTATGGGATCGTACAATCTCAGAAGACAATATCCCACCATTTGAAATAATATCAAGTAGAAGTCTTAGGAACAAAGTAAGCAATATTTTAAATAACTTTGAATTTAGTACAATACTAAACAGTAAAAGAGAAGATATTATATCTGGCATTTTAAATGGAGTATATAGTGTAAATCCAAAATCCTGGATAACTTCAAATGATGAAAAATTTGTAAAGCTAGATGCTGCTAAATCTATACTTCACAGATATGCAACAAACAGTATAAATGAGTTTTATGATGCAACAAAAAGAAAACTTATACAGTATGCTCTTGGAATACTCTTTTTTATCCTATTGTTGATTATTGTTATAGTTCTTTTTCAAAATGTATCAAAAGAGACAAAAATACTTGAAGATGCCCTTAAAGATATTGAGTTTGATTTGAGTCCTCAGCATAAAAAAGCTCTCTTTGAGAGTGTTGAGAAACGGGATATGGCAGCAATTTATAAAATTCTTGCTGATACCATCAAAGAGGCAAATCAGGCAAAAGACCTTTTTTTGGCAAATATGTCACATGAAATTAGAACACCTCTAAATGGTATTGTGGGATTTACTCAATTGCTTAAAAGTACAGATCTTACACCAGACCAAGCAGAGTTTATATCTGTTATTGAGAGTAGTTCTGACAATCTCTTATCTATTGTTAATGATATTCTTGACCTCTCTAAAATTAATGCAGAGAAGATTGAGTTTGAGCGTATTCCATTCCCTGTAATTGAAAAATTTGAAGATGCAGTAGAATCATATGGTGCAAAAGCTGCCCAAAAAGATATAGAGTTGAGTGTATTTGTTGATCCATCTTTGCCAAAAACAGTAGTAGGTGATCCTACAAAAATATCACAGGTTGTTGTAAACCTCATATCAAATGCAATCAAATTTACAGATCAACACGGTAATATAGATGTAATTATCAAAAAGACAAAAGAGACAGAAGATGATGTAACAATCTATTTTGGTGTAAAAGATACAGGTATTGGTATCACAGAAGAGCAAAAAGGTAAAATCTTTAAAGCATTTGCCCAAGCTGATTCAGGTACAAGCAGAAAGTATGGTGGTACAGGTTTGGGTCTTGCAATCTCAAGTAAACTAGTAGAATTGATGGGAGGAATACTAGATATTGAGAGTGAACCTGGCAAAGGCTCTACATTCTTCTTCTCTATTACTTTGCCAAAAGGTGAAGATCAAGAGAAGCCAAAATGTGATTATGATGATGTAACAACAGCCCTTGTACTACCAAGCATTGATATAGAAAGACAAACAGACAAAAACCTTGAAAGTTATCTAAAGTACTGTAATGCAAAATTCAAAATAATGCTTATTGATGAGATTTTGAATAACCCTATGACAGATTTGCCAAATATTCTGTTTATTGATCAAAAGTATGTAAAAAAACTCAATGAGCTAGAGAGATTTTTGAATTTGGGCAGTAAGATAGTACTAATTACAACAGGTGAACTAAAAGCAGAGATTGAAGGGATTGAAGATAGATTCTGTAAAATCATCTATAAACCTCTAAACTTCTCAAAAACAGTAAGAGCATTAGAAGCTTATAGAAAACCAACAAAAGAGAGATCTTCACAAAAAGAGGATGAAAGAAAATTTAAAAACCTCAAAATCTTAGTAGCAGAAGATAACCCTATCAACCAAAAACTTATCAGAACTACTCTTGAAAAATTTGGAGCAGATGTAACACTAGCTTCAACAGGACTTGAAGCATTTGATCTAAGAAAACAGAATGAGTATGATTTAATATTTATGGATATTCAAATGCCTGTAATGAATGGACTTGAAGCAACAGCCGAAATACTCCATTATGAAAAGATAAACAATCTAAATCATATACCAATAGTTGCTCTTACAGCCAATGCTCTAACAGGTGACAGAGAGAAGTATATGAAAGCAGGTATGGATAACTATATCTCAAAACCAATCAATCTCAAGGAGTTAAAAGCACTCATTGATTCATACTACAAAAAAAGAGGTAATGTAGAGTATGAAGAGCCTGAAGTTGAGGATGCTCAAGTGATAGAGAGTGAACCTGAGTTGCCAAAGCCAGAACCAAAGCCAAAACCAAAGCTAGAACCCAAGCCAGAACCCAAGCCAGAAACAAAAGTAGAGCATACACCACATACTATAGAAGAAAAACCAAAAGAGGAGCCTTTGGTACCTGTAGATTCAAACAAGGTTGTACTCTACAACAAAGCAAAATTGACCAGTAGAATATATAAAAAGCTACTAGAAAAAAGAGGCTTTGAGGTTGATACAGTAGCAGATGAACTTGAACTTTTTGAAAAGCTGGATATGGGTGGATACAAATATGTACTCTTTGCTCATGACCTGTTTAAAGATGATGTCTGTATTATTATTGAGACAATGAAAGAGACAGGTATTATCCCATTCTTATTGGTTGACAACAGCAAAGAGATTGATTGGGAGTGCGACTCTGGATTGATTGATATACACTCATTTGCAGAAGAGATAGAGAAAAAACTCTAAAATTTTTATATATAAACCTTCTCTTTAATAGAGTTGGTTTATATTACTTGACACTTACACCATATACAGCTATAATCACGCTACCAAAACTGAATTAAGATAGAGTATTGTACAACCTTTACTAAATAGACTGCGTTAAATTTCTAAATATTTACATTCTCTTTTGCCCCATTTAATATACTATATTCAAAATTTGTGGCTTTAAAGATGCAAGTAGTAAAAATTCTGCACTAATGTATGGGTACTGCACTACTGGCTATCGTGAAAGAGAAATAATGACATTTGATGATTTTAATTTTAGACAAG
>JAMOSA010000279.1 GCA_027063325.1 Campylobacteraceae bacterium | reverse complement strand
CCTCACTCGTACCCAAATATACAAGCTTGAAATATGGGTGATTTAAGAGCATCTTGATAAGCTCTAACCCTGTATATCCACTAGCTCCTACTACACCTACTTTTATCATTACTAATTACCTTTATTAATCTAACGGTATTGGTTTATATGTAATCTCTTCTATATCAAAACTTTTTGTACCACTTGGCAAATTTATAGTAACCTCTTCACCCTCCTCTTTACCTAAAAGTGCTTTTGCCATTGGTGAATTGATAGATATAAGACCTTTTGAGGGATTAGATTCTTGTCCGCCTACTATTATATAAGTAACCTCTTCATCTGTATCATGGTCAGTAAGTACTACAGTAGAGCCAAAACTGACTCTTTGATGAGCCAATTTAGATGGATCTATAACTTGAGCTCTTGCGATTAAATCTGTAAGTTCAACTATCCTAGCTTCCATATGACCTTGCTTCTCTTTGGCTGCATGATACTCAGCATTCTCTTTCAAATCCCCCAAAGCCCTAGCTTCATCTATAATTTTGGCAATATTTGCTCTCTCAAAATTTTTAAGATGCTCTAACTCTTTGGATAATCTCTCATAAGTCTCTTGTAACATAGGCTCTTTTTGCATCGAGTATTCCTTTTAGACATTAATTTTTTTCAAATTATACCTTAAATTCAATACTAGTATTTTATCCTTAAATAAAAAGTGATACTATCTGTTTTCTAAAACTTCTTAGGAGTATTAATGCAAAAGAGTGCTATATTTGAATATTTACAAAGTGGTAAAGCAGATTTGATAATCTCCAAAGATGACAGCAGTTCACACCATATTGCCACTATTGCCAATTTTTTACACATCAAACCATTTGTACTGCCACAAATGAGAGTAACTACAGGAGAAGATTTAAGAAGTTATATTACAGAAAGAAACCTTCTTTTTAAAACACTATATGATTACTACTCTTGTGAAGATAAAAAGATTTTGATATCCCCTGTACATACACTCTCTTTTCCTCTACCAAAAAAAGAGTACCTCAAAAGCTTTAGGTTTGAATTTGCACAGACAATAAACACTAAAGAGTTAAAAGATATGCTATATAGGTGGGGTTATCACTTTGTAGATATTGTAACAGCAGAAGGAGAAGTATCATTTCGTGGTGATATTATAGATATATACCCCATAAATAGTAAAAAACCATACAGAATAAGCCTATTTGATGAAGAGATAGAAGAGATTCACCCTTTTGATGAAAATACCCAAAGAAAAGAGCAGCAAGAGATTGAATCATTTAAGATTCTACCTGCATTTTTGGCTTTAAACGAGAGTGAATTTGAAGCACTAAAAAGTAGAGTTGAGTCTAGCAAATATGAGTGCTTTGTAAAAGATATTGATTCACTAGGACTTTGGCATCTTGAAGAGTTGGCACAAAACTACCTACAAGAGTTTACTTCAATACTCTCTCAGGATTTAAGCAGTGATATAGAAGAGATGTATAGTCTGAATAACCCTTTGATACCACGCTCTTTTTATCCTGCTTCAATCATTCCCTCTGCAAAAGTTTGGCAAGATTTGGAAGTTAGTGATCCAAATCTGATTATACAAACACACAAAGACAAAAAGATTACTGTAATAGCCTCAAATGAATCCACCGTAAGGGGCAGTCAACTAATAGATATACAGAGATTAAACTTTGTATATATTGAAGGGGAACTTAATATCATATCACCTACTGAAGTGATACTCTCTATAAATAAACCCTACAAACAAAAAAGAGTAAAAAAACCCTCAATTGTACTTGATGAGATAAGAGTTGGTGAATATGTAGTACATGAAGTACATGGGGTTGGAGTATTTAAAGGTATTCAAAAACAGAATATATTAGGAGTATTGAGAGAGTTTGTAGTAATAGAGTATCAAAACGAAGATAGACTCTTTGTACCTGTTGACAATCTTGAAGTAATAGATAGATATATAGCCAATGGTGGCTCTTTGCCTGTAATTGACAAACTAGGCAAAGCCAGTTTCAAAAGACTCAAAGGTAAAGTTAGAGAAAAACTCTTTGCAATAGCTTCTCATATTATCAATCTTGGAGCAAAAAGAGCTTTGCAAAGGGGGATTGTAATAGATTATGATCCAATTGAGATGACTCTTTTTTCTTCCAAGGCAGGATTTATACATACCCAAGATCAAACCAAAGCTATTGAAGATATTCTAACAGAACTCAAAAGTGGCAAAATGATGGATAGACTACTGAGTGCTGATGTAGGATTTGGCAAAACTGAAGTAGCAATGCATGCTATATTTGCTACCATAAAGAGTGGTTATCAGGCTATGATGATAGCTCCTACCACCCTACTTAGCTCCCAACACTACCGTACACTCAAAGAGAGATTTGCCAGTTGGGATATAAAAGTGGCAAAACTAGACAGATACACCTCAACAAAAGAGAAAAAAGAGATAATGAGAGGCTTAGAAGAGGGGAGTATAGATATAGTAGTAGGAACTCATGCACTACTTAAAGCCAAATTCAAAAATCTTGCACTTGTTATTATAGATGAAGAGCATAAGTTTGGTGTCAAGCAAAAAGAGCAACTCAAAGAGATCTCACTCAATACTCACCTACTCTCTATGTCAGCTACACCTATACCACGCTCACTAAATATGGCTCTTTCTCATATCAAAACATTCTCAGAGATTCTAACACCCCCTACACAAAGAGTAGGAGTTAGAACTTTTGTCAAAAACTATGACAGTAATATCATAAAAGAGGCAATACTTAGAGAAAGACGCAGAGGAGGACAGATATTTTATGTATATAACTCAATAGCAGGTATAGAAGAAAAAGCAAAAGAGATACAAAAAATACTGCCAGATATTAGGCTTACTATCTTGCACTCCAAAATTTCACCCACAAAGACTGAAGAGGAGATGATGAAGTTTGAAAGAGGTGAATATGATCTACTGCTTAGCACCTCCATAGTAGAATCTGGTATTCATCTACCAAATGCAAATACAATGATAGTAGAAGGAGCCAACAACTTTGGTATAGCAGATTTACACCAACTAAGAGGCAGAGTAGGAAGAGGTGGAGTTGAAGGATATTGCTACTTCTTGGTTGAAGATAGAGACAAATTAAGCCAAAATTCCATATCAAGATTGATTGCTCTTGAGAGTCACTCAGAATTGGGCAGTGGTGCTGTACTTGCATTTTATGATTTGCAAATTAGAGGAGGAGGCAATCTAATTGGAGAGGCACAATCTGGACATATCAAGCAGATTGGCTACTCTTTGTATATAAGAATGTTAGAAGATGCCATAAAAGAGCTTAGTGGTAAAAAGGATGAAGAGATATCTCAAAGTGTAGATATAAAACTGCAAATTGACGCATACCTAAGTGATGAATTAATCAGTGAAGATAGACTCAGATTGGAGTTGTATCGTAGATTATCACAAGCTCAAAGTGTATCTGAAGTATATGATATAGAAGAAGAGATTGCAGATAGATTTGGCAAACTTGATACAGTTACAAAGCAATTTATAGATATTATGGTTATAAAAGTACTTGCACTCAAAGCAAAAGTATCAAAAGTATCAAGCTATGAGCAAAGGGTATTTATAGAGTTTGCTATAAAAGAGCAAGATAGAGTTATACTACAATCACCAAGTAAAGATGATGATGATATTATAGCAACAGCTTTAGAGTACCTAAGGAGATTATAATCCTTTTGCTATTTTGGGCTTACGCACTTTAGAACCTTTACAAAGAAGGCAAACAAACAAAAGACAAAGCTTTGAGGCATTGAATAACAAGATTGTATCTGCGTAACATCAGTTACAAAAACAGATTTTCAGGGGGGAGAGTACAATTTCGGATGGGATATTGGGAGATTAGAGTTGTGTGGGAGTGCTGAATAGTGTATGAATATAGTCCATCCGAAACTGTCCGCAAATGTCATTTGCCCGACATTCACTATAATGTATTCTGTTGCTCAGTCTATATTGTGAACGAGAAGAAAGCTTTTCTGCGTAGGCAAAATTACTCCACAGCTCTGGCAAACTATAGAGGCAACCTGGCGATCTTCAATCAAACTTGAAGACCCATGGCTTTCCGTCCCCGCTTCACAACGGGTTTGGCAACTTACAGACCAAGTATAACACCCCTAACCTAAAAATAAGTTTAAAGTGATAATACTTTTTATATAAAATTCTATTTTTTTGAAGTTTTTTGTAGAAAAATATGATAGATACAGTGGCAGAAGCCACTGAAAATAAGAAAAAATTATCTTTTTGAAAACTGAGGGCTTCTTCTTGCTTTTTTCTTTCCGTATTTTTTTCTCTCTACTACTCTTGAGTCTCTTGTAAGTAATCCCATTGGTTTTAGAATCGAACGAAATGCAGGTTCATACTCAACCAAAGCTTTTGATATACCATGCTTTAGAGCATCTGCTTGAGCACTGTAACCTCCACCTAGTGTTGTAGCTTTGATTGTAACAGCTTCTAATTGCTTTGTAGCCTCTAATGGAAGTCTTACTTTCATCTTGAGTGTCTCATGTCCACCCAACCACTCATCAAGAGTTTTACCATTAATTACAATTCCACCATTACCAGGTGTTAGCCATACTTTGGCGATTGCTGATTTTCTTTTACCTGTTGCATAGACTGTCGCCATATTAGTTTCCTTTGTTCAATTGTGCTGTATGAGGATGCTCAGAACCTTCATATACTTTTAGCTTCTTGAGCATCGCTCTGCCAAGCTTAGTCTTTGGTAACATACCTCTAACAGCCAATTTATAAAGCTTTTCTGTATGGTTTTCCAACATATCACTAAGCTTGTTACTTTTAGTACTACCAAAATATCCACTGTGTCTAAAATACTCTTTAGCTTCCAGCTTGTTACCACTAAATACTGCTTTTTTAGCATTGATAATTACTACATAATCACCACAATCTACATTTGGTGTAAATGATGGCTTATGTTTACCACGCAAATAGGTTGCAGCTTCTGTGAGGATTCTACCAAAAGTTTTACCTTCAGCATCTATTAGAATCCAATTACGCTCTACCTCTGCAGGCTTGATGACTTTTGTCATTTTCATAATCGTTCCTTTTCTATTTTCAAACGAAAAATGGGATTCGTTTTGTGAGCGGAAGTATATCTGTATATCTTTAAAAAAAACTGAAATTTAGCTAATATTAAGGTATAAAACTGCTATACCCAATAATATATCTACACAACTATTACCTCTACTTTGATATAATTATAGAGATTGACAGATTATCTCAATCATTACTATATATGATTCAAGGAGCAGTAGTGGCAACCATAGGTATGGGTGATATTAAAAAAGGTGTTAGATTAGAAATAGATGGCAATCCATTTAAAGTAATTGAGTTTCAGCATGTAAAACCAGGTAAAGGTGCTGCATTTGTAAGAATGAAGGTTAGAAATCTCTCAAGTGGTAAAGTTATAGAAAAGACTGTACACGCTGGAGATAAGTTTGAAGTACCAAATCTGGAGCATAAAAGAATGCAATACCTTTATGATGATGGTGATTTCTTGCAGTTTATGGATACAACTACATTTGAACAGATTGGTCTAACACATGAACAAGTTGGTGATATATTTGATTATATGATAGATGGAATGGAGGCTGATATACTGTTTCACAATGGTAAACCAATTACAGTAGAAATCCCTCAAACTGTAATACTCAAAGTAGTAGAGACTCCACCAAACTTCAAAGGTGACTCCCAAGGTGGCAAAAAACCAGCTACTCTTGAGAGTGGTGCAGTGGTACAAGTACCTTTCCATATACTTGAAGGAGACTCTATAAAAGTAGATACAGTAGAGGGTAAATATTTAGAAAAAGTAAAATAAGGAGCATAAAATGGCAAAAGTTGTAGTTCCTTTGGCAGAAGGTTTTGAAGAGATAGAGGCTGTAACTATCATTGATATTTTACGCCGTGGTGGTGTAGAGGTAAATAGTGCTTATCTTGAT
>JAMOSA010000278.1 GCA_027063325.1 Campylobacteraceae bacterium | reverse complement strand
TACCAACTCTTTGAAGGGTACTTTTAGCACAAGATACCTCAAAAAAGGAGTATCTAACTGGAAACAGTTTTTGAAAAAAAGTTCTATTTTTATTGTGTTTATTATCATTACCCATCATAACAACATCTAGTGTTGTTATTGGAAACTCTAAATTTACATTGGTGTTTTGAGGTACATATCCTACCTCTTTTCGTACCTCTTTTGGATCTTTTTCAAATACTTTTATCTCACCACTCTTTGGCTCAAGTAATCCTAAAATCAATTTCAAAAGTGTAGATTTACCACCGCCATTTGGACCAATAATTGCTACTAATTCTTTATCATTTACATCAAATGATACATCTTCTAGTACTATATCTTTATCATAAGCAAAACTCAAGTTTTTAACTGAAACTATAGACATCTTTATAATCTACCTCTTGTTAGCAATAGCTTTTGCCAATTTTATGAGTGTATCACTCCAATTAGGTGATAATGGAGATATTTTTACTACTGCAATACCCAACTCTTTGGCAATCAGTTTGGCACTCTTATCTGAAAATTCAGGTTGTACAAATATAGCTTTTGCATTTACCTTTTTTGCTACACTTATGATTTTTGCCAACTGCTTTGGCTTTGGAGATTTACCACCTACTTCAATAGCAAGTTGTTTTAAACCATACTCTTTGGCAAAATAACCCCATGATGGATGAAAAACCATAAATGTACTACCTTTTGGTACATTTGAGAGTATCTGTTTGATCTTTTTATCTGTATTATCTATCTTTTGTAGTAATTTATTATAACCCTCTTTGTATAACTCTTTTGAGTTTGGATCTTTTTGTATCAAAGCTTCAAAACAATTTCTTGCAATAATTTTGAGATTTGAAGGTGATGTCCATATATGAGGATCTAATCTGGCATCTCTTCTTACTCCTGCTATTGGATACTTTTTTATCCCTTTATCAAGATGCACTATCTCCATAGAACTGTTTTGAGATTTAAATCTAGGTAACCATGCTAACTCAAACTCTACTCCAATTGCAAAGTATATATTAGCTTTTGATATAGCTCTCATTTGTGATGGTAATGGTTCATAACTATGTGGAGAAAATCCTGGCTCTACCATCACTGTTACATCTACACTATCTCCTCCTATTGATTTGACAATACTCTTTTGTGGGGCAATACTGACAATTGTAGATATTGATGCAGATACAGACATAGATAAAAATACCACCACAAATATATATTTAAAAAAATTTAACATTAAAATCTCCCTTAATTTTTTTGATATTATACATCAAATAAGATATTCAAGTGTAAATTACCAACTGATCTTATATAAATAAAGTGTTACTGCTTTAATAAGAGGGGCTAAGTCCCAAATTTCAAAATAGACTCTGAAAGTTACTAAGAGATTAAACTTCAATCACATATCAGTAAAAAACTCAAGGAGCAAAAAACTCCCTGTATCTAGCAACTAATATGATCTACTGCCAGATTTTGTGCTGCTTGAATAATAGGATAAGATGTAGGACCTGAAGTAAGTAGAGGATGAGTTGCTACTTGAAGATTCAAAAGATCATAAATTGTCATCTTCTTTTCTATAATTACACCCAAAATATTGATCATCTCTCCTGTATCAATTCCACCTATAACTTGAGCCCCTATTACAATACCACTGTTTGCCATAGCCACCATTCTAACAGCCTGTTTATGATTGTTTGGAAGTTTTGATGGGTGTTTGCCATCTACCATTACAGTTGAACTGATTGTATTGATATTCTCTTTTTTAGCATCCTCTTCTGTAATTCCAGCAGAAGCAAAACATGTATTGCCAATAACAGTAGAAAATACATCAATAGTACCTGAAAATGATTTTACGATATTGATTTTATATAAATTTGCAGCTGCTACTCTAGCTTCTGCTGTAGCTGTTGAAGCCAACATTATAGGTACTGTTCTTTTAGTTAGAAAGTGTCTCTTTTCTGCACAATCACCTATAGCAAATACATCTTTTTTGGTAGTTCTCATATACTCATCTACATATATTGTATCAAACTGTCTCATAGAAAGACCACTCTCTTTAGCTAATTTACTGTTTGGTTTATATCCAGTAGCCAAAATTACCCCATCACACTCAATTTTTGTACCATCACTAAACTCTACTCCACATGCTTTGCCACTATCATCAACCAATATCTTTTTGGTTCTTTTATCTTTGTGAAATATTACACCCTCTCCTATCATTTCTGTCTCCATATACTCTGACAATTCAGGATCAAATGCATGTTTTAGCAGTCTGCTTCCAATAAGATGTACATTTTTGCCTCTGCTTTCAAGTTCACCTGCTATCTCTACACCAATAAATCCAGTACCAACTACAGCAATTGTCTGCATATCCTGTACTTTTACATGCATATTTAGTATATAGTCTGGATCCTTTGGTACAAAAAATACTCCATCAGCTTTATAGTTTTCAATATTTGGCTCTTTTGGGATAGAACCTGTTGCAATAATAAGCTTGTCATACCCATACACTTCACCACTTTTAGCAGTAACTGTTTTATTATCAAAATCTATAGATATAACTTCATCTTCTACCAACTCTACACCCATCTTTTGAGCCATATCACCACAAGGTATCATATCATCATTAGGGGAATCAAGCATATTTCCAAAGATATAAGGAATACCGCAAGGAACCAGTGATTTTTCACTCTTTTTTATTACTCTGACACTCTTATTGGGATAATACTGTCTGGAAGTAGCAGAAGCCACCATTCCAGCAGGTCCTCCACCAATTATCAATATATCAGACTCTTTCATAACTTCTCCTTTTTTTCAAAATAGTTGATAGTATCATCAATACTTTAGCTAATAAAAGATAAAAATAGTAGTTAAACCTTAAGCTTTATGCAAAAATTTACTATTGCTAATTGAGAGAGTAAAATTTCATATGTAACTTTACTCAATTACTCCATCTCTAATGTCATCAAATACATATCCTCACCATCGATGATATTGGTGTGAAG
The DNA here is from genome assembly GCA_027063325.1 of Campylobacteraceae bacterium. Classification (GTDB taxonomy): domain Bacteria; phylum Campylobacterota; class Campylobacteria; order Campylobacterales; family Sulfurovaceae; genus Nitratifractor. The sequence continues at coordinate 2,971 of JAMOSA010000278.1, read as the reverse complement.
TGATTTGCACTTTGGACATGCCATCACTAGCTCTTCTAAGATAGATTCACTTTTACAATCTTTGCAGTATATTACAACTTGTTGAATATTCATTACAAGTTCTGCACTATCACATATAGTTCCCTCTTTGAATGTATCAAAGGCTACCTCCAATAGATGTGGTTCTACTCCACTTAAAACCCCTATTTTTGTAACTACCTTTGTAACTTTTGTAGCATTATGTATATTGGCATTATCTTCACACTGATTGATTAGTGCCTGTACTATTGAGTATTCATGCATACTTTATCCTTTTATCATAATACAACTCATAAATCTACCACTGCAACTATTCTCTTTGCGATATGAAAAGAGTATATCACTATTGCAAGAGGTACAGTAAGGGCTAATTTCAATATCTTTAACTCCCAAATTAATCAATTGTGTATTTACAACACTATGTAAATCCAGTTTGTAGTGATTATTATCAAGACTTTTAAGTGCATTTGGGTAATCATAAAATCTATCTGCTACATCAATACCAACTTCATAACAACACTCTTTAATTGCAGGTCCAATACCAACTACCATCTCTTTGGTATTACACCCATACTCATATATCATTGTATTTATGGTATTTGTTACAATACCACCTACTACTCCTCTCCAACCAGCATGAATTGACGCTACTACACCCTTATTTGGTTCATATACCAATAGAGGTACACAATCAGCTGTCAAGACGGTAAGTACAATATTTGACAAATTGGTAATCAAAGCATCAGCTTTTATAGTGCTATCTAAATTACTCCAACCATGTTCATTATATGAATCTACTCTATATACACTACTGCTATGTACCTGTAAAATAGATACAAATTTAGCACTACTACCAAAGTATTTGGCTAACTCTTGTCTGTTTTGATATATCTTTTGTATATCTTCTCCTGTATGTAGTGCCAAAGAGTTTTGGTATGCTCTATTTGACTTTTTGGTAGTTATAGAGTGTTTGATAGTTTCAAATCTACTAAGATTTTCAAAAAACAACATCACTTTTTAACTATACATCTAGCCATATGAAAAGGTCTTGCATATATAGGTGATATAAAGTTATCTCCTTCAATACTCCAACCTGCAACTCCACTTTTTATCTCTATACTTTGAGCCATTCGTCTATTTTCTCTACTCTCACAAAGTATAGATTTACCACTTTTAAAAGCACTCTTAACCTCTGCAATTCTATTTATGGTTATAAAAAAATGTAATCCTATAAAAAATGCCAAAACCAATGCTACAATACTTAAACCTTTTTTGGGTGCATTTGGCGACATAAATGGTCTAGTTGTTACAAATAGTGTAACAAGTAGAATAATTACTGCTAATATCAAATATGCACCCTCAAGATAAAAAAACTTTGCTATCATACTACTCCTTTTGAAATATAACTATATCACATCAACACTTCAGTAAAAAGAGTGTAATCTTAATGTCTAAGTATTTGGTTGATAAACATCAAAACAAAGGATTTTAATATTATGTTTAGCAAAAAATTGGGTTTGGCACTGGTTACAGTAATGTTTTTTTTAGCAACAGCAGCTTTTATTATGGGTAAACCTCCACACAAAGATGCCAGGATTTATCCAATAGTGAGTAAATATGCCCCATTTGTAGTAGAAAATGGATTGGGTGGATTAAAAATCAAGAGAAAAGATGATCCAAACTTCAAAGAGGAGCCTGATGCTGTAAACTTCTATAAAAGATTACAGTTTTTAGAACAAGAGTGGGCAAAAAATCATCTACAATTAAAAGGTATGGAACTTTTGATAATGGATAATAATCAAAGTATCATCAAAAGAGTACCTCTAAATACACAAAGTGAAAAGAGATTTGTAATTGAATACTATGGAGTGGGTAAATGAGTTCTGTAAACTTGGTACTTACACTGGTGTTTTCAGTAGTAATGCTACTGTTTATGATATATCCTGCTATGAAGATTACAGAGTGGATAGAGACAAAAGTTGATATACCAAACAAATGGCATAATCCTTTGATGTTTTCTATTGTTATACTCTTGTCTATAATGATAGGAATATTTCTAAGATTTGCATAAAACATCTAAAATCTTACTCTTTTAATGAGTAAGAGTAAAACTTGATATTATCTTCTAATCACCAAAAGCATCTCCTTTGATTATGTTGAAATCACCATTTTATACTACTTTAACAATCTTTATATCATAACTTGAGTCAAATTGACTAAATATTATTAAATAATATCTTGAAATTTTTTTGATTTTTATATACAATACGCTCAAAATAATAAAATATGACTTTTAGGAGAGAGATATGGCAAAACATCAGTTTCAAACAGAAGTAGGTCAGTTGCTTCATCTAATGACACATTCACTATACTCAAATAGAGAGATCTTTATAAGAGAACTTATATCAAATGCAAATGATGCTCTTGATAAATTCAACCATTTAAAACTTGTAGATGAGAGATTCAAAGATGAAGAGTGGACACCACAAATAAATATAAAATTAGATGAAGAGGATGGTTCTATTGCTATTACTGACAATGGTATTGGTATGAATGAAGAAGATCTTATAGATAATCTTGGAACCATTGCAAAATCTGGAACAAAAGCATTTTTAGAACAACTCAGTGGTGATGCAAAAAAAGACAATAATCTAATCGGTCAATTTGGAGTAGGATTTTATTCTGTATTTATGGTAGCAACAAGAGTTGATGTTATCACTAAAAAAGCAGGAGAAGATGTAGCATACAAATTTAGTAGTGATGGTACTGGTGAATTTGAAGTAAATCAGGTAATAAAAGATGAACATGGTACAGTAGTATATATTAAGCTCAAAGATGATGCAACAGAGTTTTTAGAGAGTTGGAGAATCAAAGAGATAGTCAAAAAATATTCTGATCATATCCCATACCCAATATATCTAAATTATAAAACTACTGAAGTAGAGGGCGAAGG
>JAMOSA010000277.1 GCA_027063325.1 Campylobacteraceae bacterium | reverse complement strand
GTACCATTTAGTACAATATCATAAGCTATTGATTCTATCTCTTCTACATCTTCAAAATCGAGTGTTCCCTTGTCTGAAAGTTTTGGCATAGTAAATGGATGATGTAGGGCTTTTACTTTGCCATCTTCTACCTCAAACATAGGGAAATCAACTATCCATACAAATTCAAATGCATCTTGAGGAATTATATCCATAAGTTCAGCTAAATAGAGTCTAAATCTACCCATATAGTCTAATACCACTTTTTTCTCACCAGCACCAAAGAATACTACATCACCAACTTTTAGTTCACATCTTTGTATAATTGCTTCTAAATCTGATGGTTCAAAGAATTTGGTCAAAGGACCTTTTAGACCCTCTTCTTTCATCTGGAAGTATCCAAGCCCTTGAGCTCCGAATTTGCGTACATAATCCTCAAAGCCTTTCATCTGTCTTTTACTAAAGATATTATCACCATTTGGTACCTTTAGGGCTTTGATTCTATTTCTTTTTGGAGCTGAGGCGATACTGCTAAATATCTCATTGTTACATCTTTCAAATATATCTATCACATCTACCATCTCCAAACCAAATCTCAAGTCTGGCTTATCGCTACCATACTTCTCCATTGCTTCATCATATCTCATTCTAGGGAATTTTTGAGGTATTTTATCTCCCTTTCCACAAGCTGTAAATATATCTTTGAGAAGTTTTTCAGCTACATTTATGACATCTTCTTGATTGCAAAAGCTCATCTCTACATCTATTTGTGTAAATTCTGGCTGTCTGTCTGCTCTTAGATCTTCATCTCTAAAGCACTTTGCTATCTGAAAATATCTGTCAAATCCACCTACCATTAACAATTGTTTAAATAGCTGTGGAGATTGAGGAAGGGCATAAAATTCACCTTCCCAAACTCTACTTGGAACCAAATAGTCTCTTGCACCCTCTGGCGTAGATTTTGTCAAAACCGGTGTCTCTACCTCTAAAAATCCCTGCTCATCAAGAGAGTTTCTAGCAGCAATTGCTGCAGTTGAGCGAAGTTTAAAAATATTAAACATTTTTTGTGTACGAAGATCTAAATATCTGTATTTGAGTCTTATCTCCTCATTTACTTTTGTATCTCCAAGCTCAAATGGCATTGGTTTAGATGTATTTTCTATAGTAATTTCATCTACTACTATCTCTATCTTTCCTGTTTTGAGATTTGGATTTTCCAACCCTTCACCCCTGGCTCTTACTTTACCAGTAGCCACTATTACAAATTGATCTCTAATATTCTCAGCTACTTTGTGAGCCTCTATACTGTCAGCTGGATCACATACAAGCTGTACTACTTCATCTTTGTCTCGAAGGTCTATAAATATTACCCCTCCATGATCTCTACGGCTGTTTACCCAACCTGCAACTGTAACTCTTTGTCCTATTAATGATTCGTTTATATCTGCACAATAATGTGTTCTCACTGCACTTCCTGAAGTATGAAATTTGGCGTGATTATACCTAAAAAGGGCTTTTTGAATATTAATAATTTCAATTGTATATAATTACTGCTTTCATTATCAATAATACAGGGTATAATTAGTAATTAATAAAAAATACTCAAAGAGTTGGAGTAGTATATATGAGAATTATCCATACATCAGATTGGCATCTGGGACAAAGATTTATGGGAGAGAGTAGAGAAGTTGAGCATAAACTCTTTTTGCAATGGCTACTTGAGATTATCTCTCGCAAAGAGATAGATGCCCTTCTTGTAAGTGGAGATATATTTGATACAGCTACTCCACCAAGTTATGCCAGAAAACTATATAATGATTTTTTGGTAGAAGCATCAAAAAGTGGTTGTCCAAACATAATAATAATAGGTGGTAATCATGATTCAGTAGCAGTACTGGATGAGCAAAAGAAATTATTAAAATATATAAATATACATATAGTTAGCTCTATAGATGAGTTTGATGATGAAATTATTTTGATCAAAAACAGAAAAGGGGTTGCTGTTGGTGTTATAGCTGCTGTCCCATATATAAGAGAGAGTGATATTAGATTATCTGGTAGTTCATCAGATACCCAAGATAGAAGCAAAGCTCTACAACAAGCAATTGCAAAACACTATCAAGAGTTGTATCAAGAGTGTGAAATAGTAAAAGAGAGTTATATCAAAAGATACTCAGATGGATACCATGGTGATGATGTGGAGTTTGATGATGTGATGATAGAGTGTATGATAACTTCACATGATACTCTAAAAGATATGAGTATTATAGCTATGGGACATATGAGTGTAGTTAAACTTCCAAAAGATGATATAAGTGAAGCTATGCGTGATATATATATAGGTACTCTTGAAGCTTTTGATAAGTCTCTTTTTCCTCCGTTTGACTATATAGCACTGGGACATTTTCATAAAAAGATGCAGATGAAAAATATATGTTATAGTGGTACACCTATTGCTTTGTCATTTGATGAAGCAAAAACTCCAAGATATGTTTTGGATGTGAATGTAACCCCTCATAGATTGGCTATTAATCCTATAGAGGTACCTGTATGGAGAAAACTTCATACAATAAGCGGTACGATAGATGAGATAAAAAAAATTTTCAAGACTCTAAAGGCAACATCATCTGTTACTCCTGAGTGGGTAGAGTTGAGAGTATTGCCATCTGGATTGCAAAGTATTAGTGAAGAGATAGCAAAACTTTCCCAAAATATCCAAGATATAAAGATTATACGAACCATTACAGAAAAAAAGAAGATAGATGATAGTGGTTTAAGTGAGAGTGATATTGATATATACTCTCTTGAACAGATTACACCAAAGATGGTTTTCAACAAAAGATTGGAGCAAGAGAAGAGTCTTGATAAAAGTGATAGAGATAAACTGTTAAAAGCTTTTGCCAAAGTTGAACAGAGTGCGGAGATAACCAATGAAGATTGAAAGAATAAGGTTTAAGAATATAAATTCACTAAGAGGTGAATGGGAGATAGATTTTAGAAGTAAAGAGTTTAAACAAAGTGGTATATTTGCTATTACAGGTCCAACAGGAGCTGGTAAGAGTACAATACTTGATGCTATAACTTTGGCTTTGTATGGTAAAACCCCAAGACATGGCAGAGTAACTTCTGGTGAAAATGAGTTGATGAGTAAACATACTGGAGAGTGTTTTGCTGAGATAGAGTTCAAAGGAAAAGATAATAGACACTATATTAGTAGATGGTCACAGCATAGAGCTAGAAAATCTCCAAATGGTAATTTGCAAAATCCGGTTATACTCCTTGAAGAGGTAAATGGTCAAGTTATAGAGACTGCCAAAATATCAAATTGGGAGAGAGCAGTAGAGGAGGTCTCAGGGCTGGATTTTGATAGATTTACACGCTCTGTATTGTTGGCACAGGGAAATTTTACAGCATTTTTAAAAGCAAAAGAGAATGAAAAATCAGCCATTTTAGAGAGAATGACAGGTTCTGAAATATATAGAAAAATAGGTATTGAGGCTCACAAATATGAAAAAGAGTACAAAGAGAGAGTAAATCATATAAAAGAGAAGCTAAAGGGTGTTGAACCTTTGCCAAAAGAGCAAAGAGATATGCTTGAAAACAGATTGAAGCAACTCAAAAAGTTATTAAAACAAGAAGAGGCTGAATACTCCAAGCAGGTTGAATTAAAGCAATTGTACCAAAATAGAGACAAGCTAACAGTAAAAATAAAAGAATCAGAAGAAGAGTTTAAAAATATAGAAAAGAAGATAAAAAATGGTATAAAAGAACAAAATATTGTATCTCAATGGGAAGATGCCCAAAAGATATTGATAGAGTTAAAAAATATAGAAAAACAGGAGATGGAGTTATCACAAACCCTCCAACAAATAGATAGTATTACAAAAGATATTGATGTATTAAATGTAGAGTTAGCAGATATTGAGAAGTCATATGAGAGTACAAAAGAGGAGTATGAAAAGTTTCGTCAAAATGAGTCTCAAAAGAGAGAAGCTCTAAAATCTGCCAGAAAGATAGATACACTCATAGATGAAAAACAGAATATACTATCTCAACATAAAAAGAGTGCAAAAGAGTTACAAAGTGAGATAGAAGAGTATAAAAACAAGCTTGATAAGTTGCATCAGAGTTTGTCCAAGATACACAAAGAGCATGACAAAGAGTTGAAGCTACTCCAAAAAAGTGCCCATCTCAAGAGAATAAGTAAAGATATGGGACATATTATAAGTACAATAGATGAATTAGGAAGAGTTGATGAGGAGATAAAACTACTCTATCAAGAGAGAAGCAAAATAGAAAAGAGTATAGAGAAAGAGAAAAAAGATGCTAGGGTTATACTCGAAGAGGTTGATAGTAATCAGGCAAAGATCAATGAGTTTGTAAATAAATTACAAGATCTGCAGATACATATCAAAGAGATTATAGGAGACAGAGATCTGTCTGATATTCAAAAAGAGTATGAAGAGTTGCAACACCAAAACAGTATATTGGGTAAACTGCAACATTTGTATGAAAACAGAGATAGACTATCAAGAGAGAAAAATGTAATTAATAATGAGATACTCAAAAAGAGTGAGAGTATAGAGCAAGAGAGAGGAGCTTTGAAGCTGATGAATATTGTTTTGCAAAAACAGCAACAGCTTAAAGCATCTATAGAGGATAGGTTAAATACAGAAAGAACAGCTATGAGTCTGGATGAGAGAAGAAAAGAGCTTCAAGAAGGGACACCATGTCCACTTTGTGGTAGTTTGACTCATCCATGGGGTAGCAGAAGTTTTACACGAAAAGTAAGCAAAACAGAAAAAGAGTTAAAAGATGTATCTCAAGAGCTTGAAGAGATGCTAAAAACAAAAAGCAGACATGATGCAAATGTAGAATCACTGACTCAAACTATACAGATGCTTACTAAACAGTTAGAGCAAAAGGAGTTGGAATTAGAAGCTATCAAGAAGCAGATAAAAGCATATTTGTTTGAGATACCAGAGGAGTATGTTGAACTCAGTGGAACAGCACTCAAGCAAAAACTAGAAGATATAAACAGTAATATAACCAGAATCAAGAGTATGATAGATGGAGCAGAAGAGTTAAACAAAGAGTATAATAGATTAAAAGATATACTAAATAGATATAAGTTGGAGCAGGAGAGTAAAAAGACAAAAATGGGTATTGCAAAGAGCCGTATAAACTCTCTCAAAGAGCAATTATCGCAAATTGATGATAAAATCAACAGAGAGCAGTCTCACAGAGAAGAGTTGGTGCAAAAATTGGATAAGTTTGCACAAATATATCATATAAAATGGAGTGGTGAGAGTGACATAGAACCATTTTTAAATCTAAAAAAACAGTATAGAGATTATGAATTGGCATTGTCAAAGATAGAAGATTTGAGTAATGAAATATCCAAAAAAGAGGGTGAAAAAGAGTTACTAAATAATTCAATCAAAATCAAAAATGAACAATTTCAAAAGATACTTAAAAATATAAATACAATAGAGATAGAAATAGATAATCTACACAAAAGAAAATTGGCAATTTTTGGGGATAGAGATTGCAATGAGTATGAAAACTTTTTAAATAAAAGTAAAGAGATACTGGAAAAAAGAGTAGAGATTGAACAGAAAAAACTTCAAAAAGCAAGAGAGAAGAAGCAGATACTCTCAACCAAAAGAGCTGAACTCTCAAAGCAGATAGAAAAACTAAAAAAGAGTATAAAAGAAGAAAGAGACTCTTTGTCCAAAAAACTAAATGGCAGTAAACTCTCTTTGGACAGAGTAAAAGAGCTTGATATACCAAAAGATGAGTATATCAAGCTAAAGAGCAGATTTGACGGATTGGACAAAGAGAGATCGATACTAAAAAACAGACTCAAAGAGTATAAAAAAGAGTTGTCAGAGATACAAAACAGACTTAATATGAGCAATAAGAGTATAGATGATATTGAAAATGAGTTACGGATATATCGTAAAAAGGTATCTGAGTATAATCAGACAATAGGGGAAATATCACAAAAAC
>JAMOSA010000276.1 GCA_027063325.1 Campylobacteraceae bacterium | reverse complement strand
TATATGAGAATGCAATCAAAGGATTTAACGGTATGCCACCAAAGGGTGGAGCTATGGATCTAAGTGACGATACCGTCAAGGCAATTGTTGACTTTATGGTCAATCAAAGCAAATAAGGAGCAAAAGATGCAATTTGCAAAGAGTCTATTGGCGGGTGTAGTACTCTGTGGTATGGTAGCTGTATCAGCTACTGCTTCAGAGGCTGATTTGGTAAAAAAGGGTGAAAAGATATTCAATACCAAGAAGCTTGGTAACTGCTTGGCTTGTCATGATGCAAATGGCAAGAAGATAAATAGTCCTGGTAGTTTTGGTCCAAAGTTGCAATATCTGTCAGCTTGGCCAGAAAAGGCGTTGTATGACAAGGTGTATAACCCATACACTACAAACCCAATTTCAGCTATGCCACCATTTGGTTTGAATGGTTGGCTTGATGATGAACAGATTAAAGCTGTAGTAGCTTATTTAAAAACAATAAAATAGATAGGAGAGTATGATGGAAAGAAGAAAATTTTTAGGACTTGGTGTAGGAGCATTAGCACTACTTGCAATGCCAAAGGCAATTTTTGCAGAGAATTATAGAGTAAAACTTCCAGATGTTTGGAAAGTAAAAAATGATGAAAAGGCAAAAGAGCCATCACTAGAGGGTACAAATGAAGCTATCAAGATGGTTTTTGGTAGCAACAAGACTGAAGAGGGTAAAGTAAAATTAAAAGCTCCAGATATTGCAGAAAATGGTGCAGTAGTTCCAATTAGCTTCAAAGCTGAAGGTGCAAAAAAAATTGCAGTATTCCAAACAGCAAACCCAGAAGCTACTGTAGCTATTTTTGATGTACCAGAAATCGGTATTCCAGATTATTCTATTAGAATTAAACTTCAGCAAACAGGTATAGTAACTGTAGTTGCAGAGATTGATGGCAAACTATATAGTGCAAACAAGCTTGTAAAAGTAACAATTGGTGGTTGTGGGGGTTGATATACCTCACAATATATATAGATAGTATTATAAAAAACAAAAATCAAAGAGATAAAGAAAGGAAGTTAAAATGAGAATCAAAGCAAAATCAAAAAATGGTATCACTACTGTAAAAGTGATGATGAAACACCCAATGATGAGTTATATTGAAGCAAAAAAGAAAGGTAAAGAGGCAAACTTTATTACTTATGTAACTGCAAAAGTAGAAGATAAAAAGGTATTTGAGGTTTCAACCAGCCAATTTTTATCTAAAAACCCATATATGAAATTTGCTTTCAAAGGTGATTTTAAAGGCAAAGATATTGAAATTACCTGGACAGACCTAAAAGGTAATACAAAAACAGGTAAGAAAAAGATTAAGTAATTACTCTTATTGCCGGCGACTAATAAAGGAGAGTTTATGATTAGAAGTATCGCAAAAGTATCTGCTTTGGGCCTTTTGGCCATCTCTATACTTGGAGCCGGCGGCTTCAATGAACAAGCAGAGAAGGATAGAAAAGCTTTGATTGAGTATATGCAGAAGAAGTTTAGTGATCCACTCAAAAATAGAGCTTCACAATTTCCATACTCAACAGATAAAGAGTTGAAAGAGAATATCAAAGGTGGTCTAAAATTTGAAGATTTTAGACTAGGTTCTTATGCTTTCAATAAGTCTGGTAAAGAGCAGTATGATGAGATAGCAGAGATGCCACCTTATGAAGATGCAGTTGATGAGGGTGAGGAGCTTTATAACAAAAAGTTCAAAAATGGAAAGTCATTTAAAGAGTGTTTTCCAAAACCCGATATTGCAGGTGATTATCCAATGTATGATGCCAAAAAGGGTGTAGTAACTCTAAGCTCTGCTATAAATGATTGTCTAAAAGCCAATGGTGAAAAGCCTTGGAATATGAAAAAGGGCAAAATGGCAAAGCTTGAAGCTTATTTTGCATACCAAAGCAAAGAGGCTGGTAAGAAGTTTAATATAAAAATAGACTCAAAAGAGGCTCAAGAAGCTTATGAGAGAGGCAAAAAAGAGTACTACTCTCAAAGAGGTTATCTAAAGCTATCTTGTGCAAGTTGCCATGTTCAAGGAGCTGGTAAGAGAGTAAGAGCTGAGTATATGTCTCCACTACTTGGTCAAGTAACTCACTTCCCTGTATATAGACTCAAGTGGGAAGATTTGGGAACACTAGAGCGTAGAATGGTTGGATGCAACAAAGATCAGGGTGAGAATCCACACAAGGCTAACAGTAAGTGGATGAAAGAGTTACTATACTTTATGGCTTATATGTCAAATGGTATGCCAGTTGATGGTCCAGATATTAGAAAGTAAGGATGGTTGCAATGAAGATAGTAAGAGATAGCATAATAGCCGTATCGATATTGACTATGGGAGCTTTTGGACAAGATGCTAATGCCCTAATGCAAGAAGCAGCCAAACTTGATGTAAAAAAAGTCTGTGATGTCAAATCAAATGGTTTGGAGAAAGTTTTGGAAGTTGCCAAAAAGTATAATCCAGTAGCTGTTGAATTTGGTGTAGAGTTTAAAAGACTTGGAATTACAAATAGTGTATATATCAAAGGTTTAGAGGGTGCAATAAAAGCTAAAAAACCAGAAGTTACACTTGAGTACAAAAGTAAAGGTAAAAAGAAGAGTAAAACATTCAAAACCGACTATGCTACTTGGAGAGCATGTCATTTTGCTGTTAGAGCACTACAACAAAAAGTAGAAGCACAAAAGACTTGGAGATTGGCAGTTCCAGGTGATGGATTTAAGTATTAGTACTTAAAAAGTGCTGTAGGGTGGGCTTAGCCCACACCATATGGTGGGTTTTCCCCACTCTATCGCATATAAATATAAAATATATATTAAAGGATACTAAATGAGTCAAATGAGTAGAAGAGAATTTGCCTATATGATGGCACTTTTAGGGGCAGCACCTCTATTTGCAAATTCACATACAAGAATATCTCCAAATGGGGAGTTGAAAGATTATTACAAATTAAAGCCATTTGGAAATGCAAGAATTTTGCATATGACAGATTCACATGCTCAGCTTGTACCTGTATATTTTAGAGAACCAAGCGTAAATATAGGATTATTTGAGAATTACGGTAAACCACCTCATATTGTAGGTGAAAAGTTTTTGGAATACTTTGGAATAAAAGGAAACAAAAGATTAGAATATGCTCTAACTTGTGTAAATTTTGACAAGAATGCTAAAGCTATGGGAAGAGTAGGTGGTTTTGCACATATAAAAACTGTAACTGATTTTCTAAGAGATAGTTTTGGCAAAGATAAAACTCTATTTTTGGATGGTGGTGATACATGGCAAGGTAGTTGGACATCGCTACAAACTAGAGGTAAAGATATGGTAGGTGCTTTGAATTTGCTTGGTGTTGATGTATGCACAGGACACTGGGAGTTTACATACACAGAAAAAGAGATACTAGAGAATCTCAAAATGCTCAAAGCTGAATTTGTAGCCCAAAATGTAAAAGTTAAAGAGGATTCTATGATGGAGGATAAATTCACTCCATATGATGAGGATGAGGGTTATGCATTCAAGCCATACACAATCAAAAAGATGGGTAAAGCAAGAGTCGCAATTATTGGTCAAGCATTCCCATATACAACTATTGCAAATCCTCAAAGATTTATTCCTGATTTGACATTTGGAATAGATGCAGATGGTATGCAAGAGCTTGTAAATAGAGTAAGAAAAGAGGAAAAACCAGATGCTGTTATTGTAATTTCGCACAATGGTTATGATGTTGACAAAAAGATGGCTCAGGTTGTAAGTGGAATTGACTTTATTATGGGTGGACATACACACGATGGTGTACCAGAGGCTTATCCGGTCAAAAATAGTAGTGGTGTTACATATGTGTGTAATGCAGGAAGTAATGGTAAGTTTATTAATGTATTAGACCTTGATATTCAAAATGGTAAAGTAAAAGATTTCAAATTTACTCTGCTTCCAATCTTTAGTGATCTAATTCCAGAAGATAAGGCTATGAAAGAGTATATAGCCAAGGTTAGAAAACCATTTGAAGCTGAATTAAACAGAAAGATAGCTACTACAGAGTTGACTCTATTTAGAAGAGGTAATTTCAATGGTAGTTGGGATCAAATTATTTGTGATGCTCTAAGAGAGGTAAAAGGTGCTGAAATATCACTATCTCCTGGGTTTAGATGGGGTACTACTGTAATTCCTGGACAAGATATTACATTTGATGATTTGGCAACACAAACAGCTATGACATATCCAGAAACTTATGTCAAAGAGATGGATGGTAAGACTATAAAGATGATTTTGGAAGATGTTGCAGATAACCTATTCAATAAAGATCCATTCTATCAGCAAGGTGGGGATATGGTAAGAACAGGTGGTATATCTTATACAATTGATCCTACCAAAAGCATTGGCAATAGAATCAGTAATATTACACTTCTAAATGGTAAAAAACTTGAAGCCAACAAAAAGTATAAAGTTGCTGGTTGGGCTACAGTTGGCTCAAAATCTCCAGGAGAGCCAATTTGGGAAACAGTAGAGAATTATCTCAAAAATCATCAAGCAATTGGCAAAAATCTAAAAGTTGATACTCCAGAGATTGTTGGAGTCAAAGGAAATCCTGGTATTACATCTTGCTAATATCAGTCCCCCCTTTGTTGGGGATATATAACTATTTTCTATTTTACCAATGGGTGAGATAGAAAATAAGTATATTGAAATGGAGCATATTATGAAAAGAGTCTTAACTATTTTACTATTTAGTGTATTGAGTTTAAGTGCAAGTTATAAGCAAGGTAAAGAGATCTTTTCAAAATATTGCTCAAAGTGCCACAAAGGTTATATTCCTGCTGATACTATCAAGGATAATTTTTTCAATAAAGATAATAAACTCTTAAATTTAGATGCACCAACAGAGAATATGTTAGCATATGCCATAATGGATGGTCCCAAAAGAGTAGGAGATCCAACCGATAAAGAGATGCAACAAGCTGAGATTGAAGAGTATCTCAAGGAGTATCTATACCACCCAGATCCTGACTCTTCAATATGTGATAATCATGTAATGAAATATTATGATATAAAAAAGCCATTTGATATAAATTTGAGTGATGAAGATTTTGCAAATTTGGCACAATTTTTTATGGAGTACAAAAAAGAGCGTCTTAAACATACCAAAGCGGTTATTAAAGTTTTGAGTAGAGATTATGATGAAAAAAAGATATTAAAAGATGCAAAAGAGAGTAAAAAAGCAGTAATTATAGAGGCTACTTCACCTACTTGTTACTACTGCAAAAAGATGAAAAGAGAAGTAATTGACAGTAAAGATATAAAAGATATACTCTCTAAAAACTATATTTTGGTAGAAGTAAATGTTGATAGATCCAAACTACCCTTTAATCTAAAAAAGGAGTATAAACATATTACACCATCATTCTTTTTTCTATCAAGTAGTGGAGAGTTTATAGCCAGTTATCCAGGCAGTTGGAACAAGAGTGATTTCAAGATGATATTAAATGAGCATAAGCCAAAAGAGGGAGCCAAATAATGGTAATATTGGGTAGTGTTTTAGAGATTTTTAGTGCCCCTGTTGGAGTAAAAGGCAAAAGACCTGTTGTAGAGAGTTTGAATATGATAGAGGGCTTTGGAATAGAGGGTGATAAGTTTGCCGGCGGTAATTTGGATAAGTCTGTAATGGTTGTGGGCAAAAAGGCTTATGATATGGCAGATGAACACAATATATCACTAAGTGGTGGTGAGTTGGGTGAAAATATTTTGTTGGATTTTGATCCACATGAATTTGCAAATGGTACTGTTTTTCAGATAGGTCAAGCACAAATCAAGATTGTAGAACCATGTACTTTATGTAAGCATTTGGCAATTTATGATCCAAAATTACCCAAGCTTATACTAAATCATAGAGGTCAATATTGTAGTATAGTAAAAAGTGGTATAGTAAAAAAGGGTGATAGAGTCTATTTGATTAGTTAAATAGTACTTGAATAAATATTAAAGGAGTATATTTAGATGGAAAAGAAGTATTGGAATCCCTATTTTGGTG
>JAMOSA010000275.1 GCA_027063325.1 Campylobacteraceae bacterium | reverse complement strand
CTATAATCTTATTGGCATCAACCTCTCCTTCAAAGAGTATCTTTTTCATAGAGAGTTTAAATGCACCTGCAAATACAAACAAAAATACAAGCAGTATAAGCAAGAGTGTAATTTTGCTTGGATAAAAACTCCAAAGCAACATCAAAGAACCCATTAAAACAGCTATAGAGTAAACTATTCTCTTGATATTTATATCAATATGCAGACTCTTTATACCAATTACAAGCATTAATACACTCACAACAGAGAATATATCCTCACCAATACCCTCAGGTAAATCATCTGCTATTGCACTGCTAAAAAGCAGTAATACAAGAGCAGTAAAGAGATATAAGAAGTTGTTTTTTGTGTTTAATTCTCTAATTGGCATCAATTGCCCTCTGTTGTTGTGAAGTCTCTTCTATCCATAAATCAAAGAGCTTGTATGTAAGAGCCAATATTACAGCTCCCAAAAAGAGTCCAAGCATACCCATTAGCATCATACCCCCAATTGCACCTATTAGTATGACAAGCATAGGTATATCAACACCTCTACCCATTAACATTGGTTTTAGTACACCATCACTTGCTCCTACAATTAGCATATATATAGCAAAAATAGTTGCTGATGTTCCACTAGATACTGAGTATTCATAAGCTATCATAGGTCCAATTACAATAAGTGCAGGCATCTGTATGATAGTCAAAAACATAATCATTATAGCCCAAACAGGAGCCAAAGGTACACCCATTGGAACCATACCAAGTAGAGCAAAAAAGCTCTGAATTACGGCTACACCGACAACTCCGGTTGCTACACTTCTAACTGTAAGTGCAGACAAATTTGCCCACTCTATACCTCTTTCTTCTCCTACAAGCCTACGCATAATCCTTTGATAGAATGCTACTGCACTCTCTTTTGATAGCAAAAATACAGCCGCTATTACTATTGAGGCTATAGTTAAAAGTACTGTTGTCAAGGCTCCTTTTATTAATCCAACAAGCCACAGTATAAACTTTTTGATTTGAGGATTGAAAGGTTTTAGTGCCTTTGGTAAATCCTCGTGGGCTTTTTGCATAAAGTCATAAGCTTTCTCTCCAATAAGTGGCCAACTTTTGACTTTTTGTGTGGGAGCTGGAATATTAATATCCTTTTTTTCTACTGCAACAACCAGTGATTGTGTAGATGTTATCAGACTGCCTGAGAGTTTCCATGTAGGAACAATCAACAGTACTATAAAAGCAGCAGCTACACTTATAATAATCTTTTTACGGTTACCAAACTTTTGTGACAGTTTGTCTATAAGAGGTGAGAGTGCAACAGCAAGTACAATACCCCATAAAATCAAGCCCAAAAATGGTTTGACTATTAGATATGAGACATATAAAATAATAGCCAATAAAGAGAGTTTGGTAGCTATATCAACAGCTAACTGTATCTGCTCTTTTCTTTGTGGTGGTTGAGTCATAAGAGTCCTTTTGAGATTTATATAATCTATAATTATATCGTATAGACTCTTGGAGAGATTATAAAATTATATTTAATTTAAATATTTGGAATTGTTTTATAGAAGGGTATAGAGGCAAGAGCCTCTATATGGTTTAATTAGATTTTGCCATCAAGATGATCAGCCAATCTTTGAAGTTTCTCTTTGTATGCATCCATATCAAAATCTTTTACTCTAGCTACTCCATCTTCAATTGCAGCTTGAGCTACCGCACTTGCAACATATACAAGTACTCTTCTATCAAATGGTGAAGGGATTATGTAGTTTGGACCAAACTCCATATCATCTCTATCATGAGCTTTTTTGATATGATCTGGAACAGGCTCTTTTGCCAATGCTGCCAATGCACGAGAAGCTGCCATTTTCATATTTTCAGTGATCTTTGTAGCTCTTACATCCAATGCACCACGGAAGATTTGAGGGAATCCAAGAACATTGTTTACCTGATTTGGGAAGTCACTTCTACCAGTACCAACAATTACATCAGGTCTTGCCTCTTTTGCAAGTGGTGGCATAATCTCTGGAATTGGGTTTGCACAAGCAAAAATAATTGGAGACTCATCACACATAGTCTTAACCCACTCAGGCTTAATTAGATCCGGACCAGAGAGTCCAAGAACCATATCAGCACCCTTCATAGCATCTTCTAGTGTTCTATCTGGAGTCTCAAATGCAAACTCTTGCTTATATTTGTTCAGATCATCTCTGCCACTGTGGATTACACCTTTGCTATCTAGCATAGTAATATTTTTAACACCAAGCTGCTTATACATCTTTGCACATGCAATTCCACTGGCACCAGCTCCCACAACTACCACTTTGAGATCTTCTACTGGTTTTCCTGTCATCTCAAGTACATTGATAAGTCCAGCTGTTGTAATAACTGCTGTACCATGCTGATCATCATGGAATACTGGTACATTACAGATCTCTTTTAGTCTCTCTTCAATCTCAAAACACTTTGGAGCTTTGATATCTTCGAGATTGATTCCACCAAAAGTATCAGCCATAGCAGCTACTACTTCAATAATTTTGTCTGTATCTTTTACATTCAACTCTATATCAACTGCATCTACATTTGCAAATGTTTTAAATAGTACAGCTTTACCCTCCATAACTGGCTTTGAAGCAAGGTGTCCAATATCACCAAGTCCAAGTACTGCTGTTCCATCACTGATAACTGCTACAAGGTTACCTTTATTTGTATATTCATAAGCAGTATCTATATCTTTTTCTATCTCAAGACAAGGAAATGCAACACCTGGGCTGTATGCCATTGCAAGCTCTTTTTCTGTATCACAAGGCTTTGTAATTAGTGTACCTATTTTACCATTGGTATCAAACTCACTTCTTGCTTTGTGGTAATTTAATGAATCTTTTTTAAACTGATCGCTCATCTTTGCTCCTATTTTATTTTTATAGTGTGTAGAGTTATTCTACACTTTTGTTACCAAAAAAGAAAAATCTATAGCTTTAAATATATAAAAAAATTTGAAAGTGTAACTTTTTGTACTCTAACAACTGCTGTTAATTGGGTATTTAAACCTATTAATGGGAGTAGTTATATTTAACTATTATAGATGAATTGTAGATATTGGATTAAATTTTTATACTATATAATAAACTATGTTACATTACTACCCATATCATATAAGGAAATAGCTATATTAGTTAGTATTAATATTCATTTAAGCTAATAATTATTCTTATATAGTATTTATAGAACTATGAATAGATATATTATTAATATTTTAATCTTTTTAGTTTACGGATTGCCTGTTTATGGTATAGATATATCTTTGGAGTGTGATAGCAATTACTCTTTGCCAAATACCATATATTTGTCAAGTTTTGGTAAAGATAAAAAAGATTTGTTAAAAAAACAGGGTGTTATAGATGATAGAGGTATAGATTCTCTTGAAAAAGAGTTTCTTTATAATTATGACAAAAAGGATAGTTGGTATAGAGTACCTAAAGCTCCAATATGT
>JAMOSA010000274.1 GCA_027063325.1 Campylobacteraceae bacterium | reverse complement strand
GTTGTTGTATATAGTGGTGATACAATAGAAGAGATTGCTACCAAACTCTCTAAAGTACTCAAAAGAGACAAAAACAAAATCATACAAAGTTACTATAATTGTTCAAATTTGGTAGAGGGTGGAATAATTGCTAGATATTATAAATTGCCATACAATATATCAGCAAGAAGTGCAATAGGTTATATGGTATGGAAGAGTAACAAGGAGATCCAAGATATTGCATATAATAATCTCGAAAAATTTACACAAAAGGATATAAAAAAGTATATTATTATAGCCTCTATTATTCAAAAAGAGACTTGGAAAAAAGAGGAGATGAGTTTAGTCTCTGCTGTAATTCATAACAGACTCAAAAAAGGTATGAAGCTTCAGTGTGATGCTACACTAAATTATGGTCCATATTCACACAAAATAGTTACACCTCAAAGAATTAGAAGTGATACTAGTAGATTTAATACATACAAATACAAAGGATTGCCACCAGAACCACTTGGAAGTTTTACAAAAGAGGCTCTTATTGCTGCTATGAAACCTGCCAATGAGCCACATTTGTACTTTGTTCAAGATATTGACGAGAGTCATATATTTACAAGTGATTACAAAGAGCATCTGAAAAATATCCAAAAAATCAAAGCAAAAAGAGCAAAAATAAAAAAGTTATTTTGCAAATGAGGCACTTTTGCCTCATAATCTTTATAATACCACTCCTACTTTAAATATCTCAGATGCAAATATCCCATAGTAGATAGTTCCAATCAATAGTATAATTTGACCTACTATATATGCTCTATTTAGTATTATATTTTGCTCTTTTGAAGCTTTGTCAAAATATATATGTTTGACAATCCAGGCATAATAACCAACTGATAGTGCAGAGTTTAGTAGGGCAATTAGTACAAATATCCACAAACCAGCATCAACACCTGCATAAAATACTACAACTTTACCCATAAATCCTGCCAACAGAGGGATACCAGAGAGTGAAAAGAGTTGTATTGTAAATATAAGTGATAGGGTAGGGGAGTATGAATATAAACCTTTTAAATCTTCAAGAGTAGATATATTATATTTTGATTTCAAAATCCAAAGAGCCAAAAATACTCCACTTTGCATAAATATATATGCAATTGCCATATACAAAATTCCAGTAGAGGCGTATGGACTAGCAACTGCAGCAAATGCTAATAGCATATATCCAGCGTGTGCTATAGAACTGTATGCCAATATTTTGGAGAGATGTTTTTGAAAAAGTGCCAAAAAGTTACCAAGAGTCATTGTAACAATTGCCAATATTGCTATAGCTAATATTACTTTATGAGGACTCTCTATAAGCATAGGATAAAAGAGTTTGAATGAGGCAATAGCAACAGCTGTTTTGGCTACTGCTGATAGCAATGAAGCTCTTTGTGGTAATACTTTGGAGTATGTATCTACAGCCCAATTGTGCATTGGTACAATGGTAAGTTTATAAAATATTGCCAACATTACAATATAAAGACCTATAGTTTGAATATTGTTTAAATTACTCCCAATAGCATTATCAAGAGATCCTCCACCTATTAGATAGAGTGTAACTCCAAGTAATAGCAAAGCTGTAGCAACTGCTCCTGCCAAAAATATCTTGATTGCTCCTTCAGCCTCTTGTTCTGTTTTAAAATTGGTAACAAGTACAATAGATATCAGACTAAGAGTTTCAAAAGATATAACAAAGCTTATTAGATTATTGCTATGAATAAGTGCTATAGATGCACTAGATAAAAATAGGGTTTGAGTTATGGTAATATCATCTTCTATATGCAAAAGTGTAGCTACTGTTACAACCAACAATACTACTCCAAACAGTTTAACAGCTTCATTTGTAGCAAATCCACTCAATATCCATGGCTCAGAAAAAAGTCCAAAAAGAGTTGCAAACAGTGCAACAATAATTGCAAGTGGTTTAAGCAGTGAATTTCTATAAAGCAGTGGAGATATTAATCCTGCTCCAAATAGTATAGCAAATGCACTTATCATAGTATGCCCCCTGTATTGGCAATAGCACTAAAGGCTTGATTTATATAGACAAATAGAGTCGATGGCACTATTCCAAATAGAATAATAAGTATTGCAAAAATACCCAATGAAAGTTTTTCAGCCATAGATATTTCAAATCTACTGTTGGCAATTTTGTAAGATATTTCACCATATATCACCCTTCTAAAACTCCAAATAATATATCCAGCACCCACCATTGAACCAAGGGCTACTATTGACATTATCAATCCCCAGCTCTTAATAGAAGCTATCAAGATAGATATTTCACCAATAAATCCCATAGTACCAGGTAATCCAAGAGCAGCCAGACCTGCTATTACAAATATAGTAGATATATATGGAGCCTTTTGCATCAATCCTCCCATATCCTCTATCAGCCAACTGCTTGTCTTTTGGTGTAAAATTCCAGCTATTAAAAAGAGTGGAGATATAATAAGAGCATGTCCTATCATCTCATAGAGTGAAGCACTAAGTCCAGCTTGAGTGAGTGTGGATATACCCACAGCAACAAG
>JAMOSA010000273.1 GCA_027063325.1 Campylobacteraceae bacterium | reverse complement strand
AATAAAGTATTTGCATTAGATAGAAATGGTGCATTGGTTGTAACTGATAAATCATTAAAGAGATACAAAATTTATGATGTAGGTTCAGTTGATAATTATGCTTTTGTAGCTAGTAGCAGATTATATATAGATGACAAAGTTGTAAATCTAACTAAACTTGGTTTATGAGTCAAGCACTCCCTGTAGCTTTGGAGTTGTATAAAGAGCATCTTTTAGTAACCAAAGCTCTAAGCCTCTATACGGTAGAGGCTTATATCAATGATTTGATACAGCTTCAAAGCTTTTGCCAAAAAGATATACTTCAGATTGAAAGTAGTGATATATTCAAATATCTATCTACTGTAGAGAATATATACACAAGAAACCGAAGACTCTCTTCGATAAATAGTTTTTTTTCATTTTGTCAATCAAATGATTTTATAAGCTACTGGGAAAAAATCCCATCTGCTAAATTACCAAAAGCCTTGCCTGTATATTTGAGCCATGAAGAGATTATGAGAGGTCTAAATAGTATTGATAGGAGTAAAATAACAGGTCTTAGGGATTATGCTTTTATACTCTTTTTGTATGCAACAGGAGCTAGAGTAAGTGAAGCTTTGATGTGCAAAAGAGAAGATATCAAAGATGAGTGGCTTACAATCCGCTATGCAAAAGGTGAAAAAGAGAGAGTTGTACCAATAGCTAAGAGTGCATTGGAAGCACTTGAGGAGTACCACTCTCATATTGATATATCCTCAAAGTGGCTCTGGCTCAACTACAAAGGAGATAGACTCAGTAGAATAACTGCTTTTAAGATAGTAAAAAAGTATCTAGGTGTATCGCCACATACTCTTAGACACTCATACGCTTCTACCTTGATTTTGGGTGGTGCTGATTTGAGAGTAGTACAAGAGCTTTTAGGACACACTTCACTGGCTACTACTCAGATATATACCCACATTGAAAATAGTGAATTAAAAGATACAATATACAAATATCATCCAATGTCAAAAAATATTTGATAGTTTTGGGTTTTACGCTAAAATATATATGAAAAAAGATATGACAATCAGATAATCCAAAGTATCAATAAATATATGCTCCATAGCAAGATAATATTAAATTGATAGAGTAAAAGCAATTTACTTGTTGTATCATAGTTGAGCTAAAAGCTTTGGAAATAATAGATTACAAAAGGTGTAGTATGGGATATTTTCCTGCATTTATAGAGTTTGAGAATAAAAAGATACTGGTTGTTGGCGGTGGATATATAGCATATGAGAAACTAGAAAAGCTTATAGATTTTACGCATAATATTACAATAATAGCTACAAAATTGAGTGAAAATGTAGCTAAAATTGCTAAAGAGTATGATATAGTAGTAATTCAAAGACCATATATGGTAGGTGATATAGAGGGGTTTGATATAGTAATTGTAGCAACAGATACAATAGAACTTCACAAAGAGATTTATATAGAATCAAGAAGTAGTAGAGTATTGGTAAACAGTGTAGATAATACAAAATATTGTGATTTTATATTCCCTTCATATATAAAAAGAGGTGATTTGACTATAGCATTTTCTACTTCCGGTACATCTCCTGCATTTGCAAAGCATATTAGAAGATATTTTGAAAATATAATTCCAGATGGTATAGAAGAGTTTTTAAAACATATGAAAGAGTTAAGAAGTACTTTGCCAAAGGGTAAAAAGAGAATGCAAATATTCGATAAAATGGCAAAAGAGTTCATAGATAAGCATTTTGGTAAAAATAGTTGATTTATATCAAGTAACTATAATCTCCCAAGTCCTATAATTTGGCAAATTTATTAATAGGAGTAAATATGTCCGATATAAAAAAAGAGCAGATAGATGTAACAGGTGCTACAGTACCATTTTTTAGATATACAGATGGTGAGAGTGAATATATAGAGTTTGATACTTCAAGATGTGGACCACCAGAGCCTATGGTAAATGCTATGGCTGGTCTAAAGATGATAGATTCTCCAAATAAAAAGCTTGTAATGATTAATCATAAAAAACCAATGGGTTTATTGGATAAAATTGGTGCCAATTTTGAGCTTGAATCTGAAGAGAAGCTTGAGGATGGTAGAGTAAAATTGGTATTTGGATACAAAGCAGGAGCTAGTGAAAATGCCAATTTAGATGATACTCACTGTGCTGGATAAATAAATGTTTAGTGTATCTAGGGATTATGCACCACCATTTATGATGATTGCTCCATTTTTTGTGATTGGAGTAATTTTTTATTTTTTTAGTTCTATTGCACTACTTGCAATCAATCCTATAAATGGTCATTTTGATCCTGTCATTGCTGGTTGGGCTCATGCATTTTTGCTTGGATTTGTTATGATGATTATATTTGGTGCTATGGCTCAATTGATACCAGTTGTAGTAGAAGTGGGGCATTTTTCTGTAGATTTGTACTATGTCATATGGCCACTTTTGCTTGTTGGTACACTACTTATGGTAGGAGGTTTTTGGATGTCTCCTGCTATGCTTCCTTATGGAGGATTATTGGTGCTTACTGCTATGGTGATATATCTTTTTGATACTATCATGACACTTAAAAAAGCCCAAAATATAACCCTAACAGTCAAGACAGCAGTAGCAGCGAATCTATTTTTGACAACTGGTATCATAGTAGGATTTCTAATGACTCTTGCCATTGGTGCTGGATGGGATATAGATATATCAAGATGGCTTGGAACTCATGCTGTATTAGTACTTGGTGGATATGTGGTACTTACTGTAATGGGGCTTTCACTTATACTTTTACCTATGTTTGGATTGGCTCATGGATTTGAACAAAAAGCTATTGAGAGATCTTTTAACCTAATGGTAGGTGGGGTAATATTGCATCTGCTATCTACAATAATACACTTTAATTTTGGTAGATTTGTAGCTATGTTTATAATATTTGCTTCAATTTGTTGGTATATGTGGCAAGTCTATTTGATATACAAAGTAAGAGCAAGAAAAGATAATGATGTATGGGCTTTGTCTATGTTTTTTGGATATGGCTCTTTGGTAGTGGCTACACTGCTTGGTATAGTAGCAGTTATAACAGAAAAAGAGCCTGTTATATTGGCATCTGCTTGGTTTTTGATGTTTGGTTTTGTAGGATTTTTGATTACAGGGCATCTGTATAAAATTATTCCATTTTTGGTATGGTTTGAGAGATACAGCCCACTTGTTGGCAAACAAAAAGTACCAATGTTACATGAGATGTATCCTAAAAAAATGTCATATTATGAGTTTGGGTTTACTGCTATTGGTGTAGTGGTAGCTGGAGTTGGAATACTATTTGGTATCAATGATCTATTCAAAGGTGGAGTAGCTTTAGTGGTAGTGGGTTCTACTTTTATGCTAATTAGTGTAAAGTGGATGCTTAGTTTTGGTAAATAGCTTGATTAGGAGCATATAATGTGTGAAGTAACAAAAGAGCAAGTTTTTGATGCAATTCGTAATGTAATAGATCCAGAAGTTGGATTCAATCTCGTAGAGATGGGATTGATATATGATGCTATTATAGATGATGAGTGCAATGTAAAAGTAGTTATGACACTCTCAACTAGAGGTTGTCCATTACACCAAATGCTTACTCAATGGGTAAAAGATGCTGTTGAGATGAGAGTAGATGGTGTCAAAGATGTAGAAGTAGAAGTAGTTTGGGAGCCAGAATGGAATATCTCTATGGCAGATGATAATGTAAAAAAGGCTCTTGGGGCTTTATAATTTGA
>JAMOSA010000272.1 GCA_027063325.1 Campylobacteraceae bacterium | reverse complement strand
TAAAGATAGTATCCAAAGTATCACTCTTTGGATTATCTTTTACTATTCTAAAATTTCCCATTTTTCATTATTAGAAGCATAGATGATGAAAAAGAGGTTTTGTATATTATGACTAATGATAAATTTATATCCCAAAATGGATTTTTAATAAATACATATAATCTATCCATATTTGACTTTGGTTAAACTTGAATTTTTATACTTCTAATTGAAAAAATATTAAAGGAGTATAAAAAATGAAAAGATTATCAGTATTTTTAGCTTCTGTTTCATTAGCCACTACACTATCAGCTCAAGATCCATTTGCCGATATGGATAGAATCTTTCAAATGCAACTAAAGCAGATGCAGATGATGCAACAGCAGATGGATAGAATGTTTAGAAATTTTGAGCAGAATCTAAATGTACCAGTAGCTGGAAAGATGCCTATTTTGGTACACTCTTCTGGGGTACTTAGCAGTGGTTTTGTAGATAAGGGTGACAAGTATGAGTTACAGATAAAAGTAAATGATTTAAAAAATTCAAAGGTAAAAATTACAACCGATAATGGTATGCTTACTGTAGAGGTAACAGAAAACAAAAAGATAGAAAAGAGTCATGGAAATTATGGCAAAATTATTAGTTATACCAACAGTAATTCAGTCCAAAGTTTTACATTGCCACCAGATGCAGATCCAGCCAGTATCAAAGCAGAGCAGAAGGATAATGTAATTACGGTATATGTAGCCAAAAAAGCTCCTGCCAAAGTAATACCTATACAAAAGAGTGATAGTAATAGTACTAAAAAATAAATAGTGAGGCTTATGCCTCATGCCTGAGGCTTTTTTGATATAATTAATATTAATAGTGCAGGTAGGAGTATAGATTATGAAAAAGAAGTCACAAAAAGTACAAGATCCAAGAAAGAGAAAAGTACTTAAAAAGTTGGCATATACAGCACCAAAACTTATAGTATTGAGCCAGTTTGTCAAACCACAAAAGGTTAAATCAGAATCTGTTATACCGCCTCCGCCATTTGATCCTTAGAGATTTATTGTATATAGTTACAAAGCCTCCTATCAAGGGGATGTTGGTATCTCTTTTGTACTGTTTACCCCCAGCTCTTTTAACTCTTCTACTCTATCGATTAAATTTCCTCTGCCACTTGTCAGTTTTGAGTAGGCATTATCATAACTTTTTTGCAAAGTTGTAATTTGTTTGCCGATTTTTGTCATATCTTCTACAAAGAGTGCAAACTTGTCATACATAGCACCTGCTTTTTGAGCTATAACCATAGCGTTTTTATTTTGTCTTTCTATCTTCCAACTACTCTCTATACTCTTTAGAGCAGGAAGCAAAGATGAAGGAGATACCAAAATAATTTTTTTGTTGTATGCATACTCATACAAAGTACTATCTTTGGCAATTGCGGAACTTAAAGCACCTTCAATAGGTACAAAAAGCATTACAGCATCTATGCTTTTGAATGCACTAAAGTATCTTTTGGCAGACAAAGAGTCTATTTGGGTTTTTAGGGCTTTGATGTGGTTGGCTAAATGTAAAGAGGCTTGAGTTGAGTCTGTGCTGTTTATATACTTCTCATAATCTATCAAATTTGTTTTAGAATCTATGATAATATCACGCCCATTTGGCAAGTGTATTACAATATCTACTCTGTATCTTTTGGATTCTATCTCAATTGAAATCTCTTTTTCGTACTCTATACCCTCTTTGAGTCCGGATACTTCAAGAACCCTTTGCAAAACCATTTCACCCCAAATACCTCTACTTTTGCTATCTCCTTTGAGTGCATTTGTCAGGTTTTTTGCCTCCTGTTCTATAGCTTGATTTAGAGTTCTTAGTGTATCAATTTGAGATCTCAAAGATGCCATATCTTTACTCTCTTGATTGTGAACCTCATCAACTCTGCGTCTAAACTGCTCTACTTGTTGCTTGAGTGGTTCTAGTATCTCTTTTATAGATTCACTGCTTTGAGTCCTAAATCTTTGACTCTGTTCCTGGAATACACTGTTTGCCAATCTGTTAAATTGGAGCTTTATATCATCTCTGCTTTGTTTTAGTATCTCAAGAGATTTGTTGTAGGCGTATCTCTCCTCTTGGGCTTTTACCCTTTGTGCAGTCAAATCACTCTCTAACTCCATCTGTTTTTGTGTCAATTTTCTTATTGTATTCTCTTGCTCTTTTATGCGTTCAATCAATTCGGGTATTCTTTCGCATCTAGCTTGAAGAGAGGCCCTGTTTATCCTCTCTTTTTCTATCTGTTCATCTCTCATTTCAATAGCACCATCTT
>JAMOSA010000271.1 GCA_027063325.1 Campylobacteraceae bacterium | reverse complement strand
CTACCAAATGAAGATGTAGCCAAGGAGGTAGAGGTATGATAGGTATCATAATGTTTGTAGCTGCACTACTGTTGCTTGTATTGGGATATCCGGTAGCTTTTACATTTGGAGCAGTAGCTATATATTTTGGACTTGGAGCTGCATATCTTGAAGTTATGCCAGATGGTGGTACCTTTGCAGACTTTTATGAAGAGTTTCTATCGATGTTTTCTATGATGCCATTTAGAATATACTCTATAATGACAAATAAAATTCTAATGGCTGTACCTCTGTTTATATTTATGGGAATAATACTGCAAAAATCTCAACTTGCAGAGAGACTTCTTGAGTCTATGGGGACACTTTTTGGCAAAGTTCGAGGAGGATTGGCAATATCTACAGTACTTATTGGAGCTTTACTTGCTGCTTCAACAGGGGTTGTGGGTGCTTCTGTTGTGGCAATGGGTGTTATTAGTTTGCCTATTATGTTAAGACATAATTACTCCAAATCCCTAAGTACTGGTACAATTTGTGCTTCTGGAACTTTGGGGCAGATTATTCCTCCATCTATTGTACTTATTATATTGGCTGATGTATTTCAATTGCCTGTTGGAGATCTCTTTAAAGCTGCTTTAATGCCTGGGCTTGTACTTGTAGGGGTATATATAATATATATTTTGATTATTGCATACCTAAAGCCTGAGGTAGCTCCTGCTATTGAGTATGATGAGACAATTACAAAGGGTGAGAATATTAAAAAAGCACTCTTTGCTATTATTCCTCCACTTACTTTGATAGTCTTAGTACTTGGCTCAATCTTTGCAGGTATTGCAACACCTACAGAGTCAGCTTCACTTGGAGCATTGGGTAGTATGATACTAGCTGGTATGTACAAAAAGTTAAATTATACTATGATAAAAGAGGCTTCACTTGAGACAGTCAAGACAACATCAATGGTATTTGCTATTCTTGTAGGTGCTACAGCCTTTTCTATGGTATTTATATATAGTGGAGCAGATGAGATAGTAGAGAATTTTATGACTCAACTACCCGGTGAGAAGTGGGGATTTTTGATACTTGCTATGCTTATTATTATGTTTTTGGGCTTTTTTATAGACTTTATAGAGATCTCATATATTGTAGTTCCTATTTTGTTGCCTATTGCCCAGACTATAGGAATTGATCCTATGTGGTTTGCTATACTAATAGCTCTAAATCTACAAACATCTTTCCTAACACCACCATTTGGATTTAGCCTCTTTTATCTCAAGGGGGTATCTCCACCACAAATCCATACTACAGATATATACAAAGGTGTAATGCCATTTATTCTATTGCAGATACTAGTACTTGCTTCTATTGTACTATTTCCTACATTTTACGGGTTTGGTGGATAATCCATCATACGGGGTAAAAATCCCCGTCTATTATTGATAAGATAGTTTGACAACCAATTTTTTGCATAATGTTAGTGATTAATTACTCTATTTAATGCTATTACATCAAATCCTCTATCACCTGTTTTTATAAATTTGTAGTAACCCATACTCTCTTTGTCGGCAAAGAGGGGTTCTGGTGTTACAAATATAATTCTAAATCCACTGCTATTTGCAAACTCTTTGAGTTTTTGTTGATTGTTGGTGTGTAGTCTGGCTACTTCATCGATAATCAAAAAGAAATCACCCTTACTCTCTTTGAGATAAACTTTTAGTATAGATATTGCCAAGGCTATCTTTAGCAGCATACTTCCACCTGTACTACTCTCATTTTTTATAATATTTTTGTGTCTGTGTCTTTTGCCATTTTCTGTAAAACTCAAACCAAGTTCTATAGTATCAAAGAGGCTTATTTTGTCACCTCTTAGAGAGTTTTTAATATCTATAAAAAGCTCTTCTAACTCCTCTAAACTCTTTTGTGAATCTCTTCTGTCAAAAAAGAGTGACTCTTTGGATAATATTGTACTAAGATTTAGCATCTTCTTTTTAACCAACTCAAGCTTGTTTGCTATGCTATTTTTATCACTTATTGATGTAGATATTCCAATATTTGAAATAACACCAAAATCAACCTTTTTTAACTCACTGTTGATCTTTTCTATCAACTCTACAAACTTATCTTCACTGCTTGAGAATATTTCCAGTTTTTTGCTAAAGAGATTATTTATAAAATTTTTGAATTTTGTATGTTGGCTCTGCTTGAGTATTTCCAGTTTTGAGCGTTTAAACTCATAAAGGTTATCTATATTTGCCAAAATTGATGCTATTTTGCCCAAAAACTCCTCTTTGTTAAATAGTGATATATCAAAATATATATTATCAAGTCTCTTTAGATTGGGTATGGAGTTGATTCTGCTTAGGTGACTTTTGAGTGTAAAGATATTCTCTTTGTAGGTTATAAAGAGTAGATTATACTCCTCTTTTAACTCTATTAGATATTTGTTACTCTCTTTAGAGTCACTGCTTATTGGATTTGGTGAAGTTGCCTCTAATCCTTTGTTTATCTTTTGCTTTTCATCTGTAAATCTCTGTTTTTGTAGTAAAAGATTCTCTTTTTGCTCAAGCAACATACTGAGTCTTTCATCAAATCTCTTTTGAAGCCTTGCTTTTGTTGTTCTGATACTCTTTAGCAGAGTTCTTTTTTGCAACTCTTTATCAATACTCTCTTTACTCTCTTGATACTCTTCTAATAGACTCTTTGCTCTATTTATTTCACTCTCTTTTTGTGTCAATTTTTCTATCTCTTTTGACAACTCTAATAATCTCTCATCTTTTTGGATAGTATTTATCTTGCTCTTTAGAAGTGCTATTTGGTTATCTATCTTGCTCTCTTGCTCTTTTTGCCACTCTTTTAACTCTCTTTTGATAATCTCTTTTTTGAGTGTATAATCTCTTTTGATACTCTTTAACTTGCTATCTATTTGTATTTTTTTGGATTTAATCTCTGATTTAATCTCTTTTATTCTATTTTGATTTTCAATAATATTCTGTTTTAATGTCTCTTTTTTGTGTTGTATATCCTCCTCTTTTGTTTTTAGCTTTGATATATTCTCTGTTAGAATATTTTTGATATATACTAGCTTATCCTCTTTTTTTGATTTTAGTATCTGTAGTTTGTCTTCAATAAGTGATAAACTATCTCTGTTTTTTTCTATCTCTAACTCCAAAGATGAGAGCTTCTCTTCATACTCTTGTATAATCTTTTGGGATTGCAACTCATAATCTGTTTTTGTATTTGATAGTTTTTCATTGAGTTTTTCTAATTTCTCTTCTATCTCATAGTGTGTAGGAAGAGTATTTAGATTTGATATATCTATATCTATTCCTATTATCGGTTTTGATACAATTTTGGGTTTTAACTCCTCTATACTTTTATTTAAAAGAGATTTGTCTATGAGTGGATAGAGACTCTTTTGCCACTCTTGAACCTCTTCTTCAAGAAATGCTTTAAAACTCTTTGGTTCAGTATGGAGTAGATTTTTGTAATACTCTATTTCTTGTAATATACTCTCTTTTTTATTCTCATAACTCTTTTTAAACTTTTGTTTTTTTGATTTAAACTCTCTTTGTAAATTCTCTTTTTCTCTTTTTAGGGATACAATTTTATCTTTTATCTCTATTTTTTGACTCTCTATTTCATCTTTTTGGGTATAAAACCACTCTATTACCTCTTTTTTCTCCTCTTGTGCTTTTGATTGAAGAGTATATGACTCCTCTTTGAATTCTCCCAAAAGATTATTTAGTTCATTTATAGAAGAGTTTATTTTATCTATGCTCTGTTCTATCTCCTCTATCTCAATATCTTTGTTGGTTACAAACTCTTCAAATTTGGCTTTTAATCTCTCTTGCTCTTTTTGTTCTTTTTGATAAATATCATTTAGCAAAGATTGCTCTTTTTGCTCTTTTTGAAATGGGATACTTTGACTCTTTTGTCTTTTTAGTTCTAAAATTTCACTTTTGATACTCTCTGCTTCACTTTTGATTCCACTTTCTAACTCTATTTTCTCTTGGAGTAATCTATATTTTTTTTCTTCTACTGTATAGCTTAGTGAGACCAACTCTTTGGATTTTTGTAGTATATTGTCACTAAATCTCTCTTTTAGTCTCTGTATCTCTTTTAAATCTAGTATCAAACTGTTTTCATAATCTCTACATCTATTAGTAATATGTCTATTTAACCTTTTTCTATACTCTATTTTACCCTCAATATCCTCTATCTCTTTTGATATTGACTCCTCTTGCAAGGATATATCTTTTAGTCTGTTCTTCTCATAATCTAATCTGTAATTTAACTCTTTTGATAGTTCAATGAGTTTTGTTTCATCTTCTAAAAGTCTATCTTTTAGTGATACAATATCCTCTATTCTTTTGTCATTTTTATCAAATGCCCTAAAGAGTCTGTTAAACTCGATAAACTCATTTATGGTTACTATATACTCTTGGGGATCAAAAAAAGCACTATCACTACTTAAATCCAAAGATGTAAACAGAGCCTGTTTAATACTTTTGGTATCTATAATTGCTTTGTCTATATTGAAGATACTGTTATAGAGCTTGAGAAATATCTTTTTGTTTTTAATATGAGAGAATGCAAAATCGATATATTGTGGATTTTGTCCATATATTATAGATGTATATTCATCTACACCGCTTACTCTTTTGTATAGAGGTGCCTGGCGTATATATGAGCGAATCTCTTTGAAACTCTTTACCTCTCTGTTTGGGTGAATAATGGCATCTATGTCAAATTTTTGTTTTGAGAAGTATTTGACTATATCATTACTGTTTCTATAGACAAATATAAAGAAATCTTCAAATGAATATACAATATATGAATTTTCATACTTGAAGTAGTACTCTTTGAAACTCTCTTTGTCTGATGGTATTCCTACACTCTTGGTATCTCCACTGTATAGAAAGTGTATAGCTCTTATAAAGCTGGTTTTACCACTGCCATTATCTCCCAAAAAAAAGAGATCATTTTCCAAATTGACCTGTGCATAGTCAAACTGCGCTGAATTTATAAGATATATCTCTTTTAGCATCTTTATCCTTTATAGTACTAAAAAGCACTCTCAACGATTTTTACATAGTAGTTTACAGCATTTAAAACTCTGTAACTATCTTTGTCATTTATATCAAACTTCTCTAATATATAGTTTTTCTCAAGCAGTTTAAATAACTCTTCTATCTCTTTTTTTCTATCAATATCACCAAAAAGCCACTTCATTTTATCAAGTAGTGTTTCATCCTCTTTTTTGTTAAATTCAATGGTAAAACTTGTCTGTTTTATAGTATCATTTGGACTTATTAGAGGGTATATCTGTTTTATTATAGATATAGCTACAATAATTCTTTTGTGGCTTGATACAAAGTTTGTAATCTCCTCTTTGTCCAATCTACCCATTTTTGCCAAATAGTAGTAACCATTTTCTCCTATTAGTCTGTATCCAATCTTTTGTACAGTATCATCAAGCTCCTCAAAATGCTCTTCGATTGATAAAAAATGGGCTATTTCACGATACTTGGAACTGGATATTGAGACAATAATCCCCTTCATTAATACTTCAAAACTCTTTATCATCATCTCCATTTTGTAATCCTTACATTATATCTGTTGAAAGTACATTCAAATGATACATTTGGATATGAGATTAGATGCAGATATATCAAAAAGGCTTCATTTTCATCTTTTACTATATCGTGATTTAGCAGATATATATATAAATCATCACATCCTGTTTTGAGTGAAGCTACTATACTTTTGATATCTATCAGATTCAACTCTTTAACCTGTGGTGTAGGCAGTATTGTATGTGCTTTCTCTCTTTTTGGTTTTAACAGCCTCAAAGACTTTAGTGATCTTTTTAGCAGTGGCAAATCATCTTCTGTGGGGAGTACTTTTATCTGATTTTTGTATCTTTTTATTGTATGATAAAGCCCCTCTCTGTACTGCATTAAAACTTCATCTAAATATGTATCATTTTCAGATAGTATATCTGCACTAAGTTGCATAAATAGTCTGTTTAATCTTCTTTTGGTTTGTGTCTGTATAATAAATTTGTTTAATTTATCTATATAGTATGATATGTTTTTTAGGAATCCAAAAAAATCATTATCCAACTCATTTAGTACCTTTTTAAACTCTATATCTACACTCTTTAGCTGAGTAAAAGTATCTGC
>JAMOSA010000270.1 GCA_027063325.1 Campylobacteraceae bacterium | reverse complement strand
CGGTTTGAGTAGTAACACTACATCTAACATCAGATATATCAAACTTGTCTATAAGAGGTTTTACAGCTACTGATTCACCATAGCTACATTGATGAAACCACACTCCGCCACTTGGCAAAGGTGGATTATGCCATAGCCAAAATCTAGCCGGTATAGAGTTTTTGTATTTTGTTTTGAGTGAAAAAAGCAGTAAAATTGGAAGTGCTATTAGCCACAATAGAGTAGCTAACAGCCAATAGATAATTGGCATCTGTTATGCCTCTTCTTCCTTTATATCTTCTAATTCTATATATAAGATTCTATCACAGTGAGGACAGGTTACAATCTCTTCACCCTTTAGTACATCTGAATAAGTCTTATCACTTACTTTCAAAAAGCAACCATAACATGCATGTTTTTTTATAGGTACTACAGCTGTATCCCTTGCCCATTTGCGAATCTTTTCATAAAATGCCAATACCTTTTGATCAATCTCATGGACTATCTTTTCTCTTAGTTTAAACAACTCCTGCTTTTGCTTTTCTATATCTGTAATCTCATCTTCGCTACTCTTTTGTACCTGCTCTAATATACTGTTTTGAGCATCTAACTCCTCTTGAAGCTTTGCAATCTCAGACTCTTTTGCCTCTATTACTTTGTTTAATCTCTCTATCTCTTCATTTGCAAATGCAATCTTCTCTTTGGTAATATTCTCTTCTACTGTCAAAGCATTTATCTCTTTTTCATTAGTTACTTCATTACTCTTTTTCTTTATCTCATTAAGCTTTTCATTTAGTGAAGTAATCTGCTCTTCATAGGTAGCAATCTTGTCTTTGTTTTCTGCAATATGCTGTTGCAGTTTGGCTATACTGTTAGATAAATCTTGACTCTTTTTTTGCTCTTTTTCTATCTTTTTGTTGATAGCTTCAATACGAGGATTAAAACTGTTTAGACTCTTATCAATACTTGAGAGTTCTACCAACTCTTTTACATACTTATTCAATGGACAATCCTTTTGTGGGGTAAATAGAGACTCTTCTCAAATTGTTGAGAATGGATTCTTTGATTGTGCGATTATAGCCGAAATCGGCAAACTTTTCAACTCATCAATTAGTGCATTAGCAAAGTGTATCTCACTCTCCCAGTGACCAATATCTATCATCATCAACCCCTCCATTTGGGCTTTGATTGCATCATGATACTTTATATCACCAGTCAAAAAACAGTCTGAATTTACAAAATCAATTAAAGATGCTCCAGAACCTGTAGTAAGAGATACAGAGTTGATATACTCTTTTGGATTGATTACACGCACAAAATCCAACCCCAAACTCTTTTTAATATGTGAAATCAACTCCTCTTTATTCATATCTATTTCTGCTTTTAGTATAAAATCACTCTCTGTTTTTATTCTCCAACCCAAAATTGACTCCATTACATATCTGTTTAGGTGAGTTTTGTCAAAGTTTGTATGCATTGCAATAACAGCTTGATTGTTTTGTATAATCTTTTGAATCAGCATAGAGGGGTATTTTGCAAAATCTATAGATGTGAGTTTGCCAAATATCAAAGGGTGATGTACCACAAACAGGGTATTTTCTCCATACCCATTCAATATATCCATATCCAACTCCAAAGAGAGTACAACTCTATCTATATCCATATCCATAGAACCTATCTGCAAACCACTATTATCCCACCCCTCTTGGAGTTCAAATGGTGAGATGGTATCTAAATACTCATATATCTTTGAAAGTTTCATAATATTACCTTGTAATTTTTTTGAGATTATACACTACTATTTTATTCAGTTTCGATATAATCGCTTCAATTTCAAATTCATATTCAAAAAGGCAAAATATGAGCGAAAAGAAGAGTAATCACTACAACCCTCACTCAATAGAGGGAGAGTACTATAAGATTTGGGAAGATAGAGGATATTTTGAGATAGAGGGCAATAAAAATATACAAAAAGAGGGCAAAAACTTTTGTATTATGATGCCGCCGCCAAATGTAACAGGGAGTCTGCATATAGGACATGCACTTACATTTACACTACAAGATATTATTGTACGCTATAAAAGAATGGATGGATTCAAGACCCTTTGGCAACCAGGAACAGATCATGCCGGAATTGCTACACAAAATGTAGTAGAGAAACAACTCCTAAGTGAAGGTAAAACAAAAGAGGATATTGGAAGAGAAGAGTTTTTGAAACTTGCATGGAAGCAAAAAGAGAACTCAGGCAATACAATTACATCTCAGCTTAGAAGACTCGGTGTATCTCCGGCTTGGAGCAGAGAGCGTTTTACTATGGACAAAGGACTTGCCAATGCAGTAAAAAAAGCCTTTAAGAAGATGTATGATGAGGGTTATATCTATCAGGGTAACTATATGATAAACTGGTGTACACACGATGGAGCCTTGAGTGATATAGAAGTAGAGTACGAAGAGAAAGAGGGCAGACTCTACCATATCAAATACCCACTTAGTGACGGCTCTATGGAGTTGGTGGTAGCAACTACCAGACCAGAGACATACTTTGGTGATACTGCTGTAATGGTACACCCAGATGATGACAGATACAAAGATTTGGTAGGCAAAAAGGTAAAATTACCACTAATTGACAAAGAGATAACTATTATTGCAGATTCACATGTAGATATGGAGTTTGGTACAGGAGTGGTAAAAGTAACTCCAGCACACGATCCAAACGATTATGAAGTTGGCAAAAGACACAATTTGGAGTTTTTGACTATATTTGATGAAAATGGTGTACTCAATGAGCATTGTGGCAAATTTGCAGGTATGGAGAGGCTTGAAGCCAGAGAAGAGATAGTAAAAGCTTTGGATAAAGCTGGATTTATAGCAAAGATAGAACCACACAACCATCAGGTAGGTCACTGCTATAGATGTAAAAATGTAGTAGAGCCATATATATCAAAACAGTGGTTTGTCAAAAAAGAGTTTGCAAAAGATGCAATAGATAGAGTAAATAGCGGTGAAGCTCAATTTTTCCCATCTCACTGGATAAACAGCTTTAATGCTTGGATGAGAGATTTGAGAGATTGGTGTATATCTCGCCAACTATGGTGGGGACATCAGATACCTGTAATGTATTGTAATGAGTGTGGCAATCAATGGGCATTTGAGGGTGATACACCAACTACTTGCCCAAAATGTAACAGTACAGATATATACCAAGATCCAGATGTACTTGATACATGGTTTAGCTCCGGACTTTGGCCATTTAGTACTCTTGGGTGGGGTAATGGTGATGCCTTTAGGAATGAGAAGTGGTTTGAAGAGGATATGAGAGATTTTTATCCCAATTCACTACTGATTACAGGCTTTGATATTCTATTTTTCTGGGTAGCTAGAATGCTGATGATGGGTGAAAAACTAACTCAAGAGCTGCCATTTCCTCATATATACTTACATGCACTTGTCAAAGATGAAAATGGTGAAAAGATGAGCAAGAGTAAAGGCAATGTAATAGATCCTCTTGTAATGATAGATAAATACTCTTCAGATGCCCTTAGATTTACACTTGCAGTTCTTGCAGTACAAGGTAGAGATATAAAACTAAGTGAAGAGAAACTGGAGCTTAGCAGAAACTTTACAAACAAACTCTACAATGCTACCAATTATCTACTGCTAAATAGTGACAGCTTCAAAGATCTATCAGATATAGAGATAAAAACACCTCTTGGCAGATATATGCTAAGCAGATTCAACAAAGCAGTCAAAGAGGTTAGAGAGTATATAGAGCAGTATAGATTCAATGATGGAGCTACAACTCTGTATAGATTTATGTGGGGAGAGTTTTGTGATTGGGGTATAGAGCTTAGCAAAGCTTCCAAAGAGTCAATAGCAGAGCTTGGAGCAATATTCAAAGAGAGTATGAAGCTATTACACCCTTATATGCCATATATTACAGAGTATCTATACCATAGACTAAGCAATACTTCACTAAGTGAATCTGAATCTATAATGATAAAACCCTATCCAAAAGCTGGAGAGATAGAAGAGAGTGTCATAAGAGATTTTGAATTGGCAATTGAAGCAATTGTATCTATACGCAGATGCAAAACTCTAATAGACAAAGCAAACCAAAGAGTACAAAAAGCTTATATCAAGTTTGATGTTGATATAGACAAAGAGTTGATGAAGCCATTTATTGAAAAGTTAGCAAAGGTAAATGAGATAGATTTTGTAGATACAAAACCAAGCAGTGCAGTAACAGATGTAAGCGATCATCTTGAGAGTTATATATCTACAAAAGATATAGATATGAGTGCTATTATCACCAAACTACAAAAGCAACTTGCCAAACTGGAAAAAGAGATAGCCAAATTAGAGGGTATGTTGAATAATGAGAAATTTGTAGCAAATGCACCTGCTAATGTCATAGAACAAAATCAAAAAGCTCTCAATGAAGCCAAAGAGAAGCACCAAAAGATAATAACTGAACTAAAGAGTTTTGGAGTATAAAAGTTTATAAACTCAAAGGATCTACCAAGTTGTAGATCCTTGTAAATAAATTCATAATTAACTTTTAAAATATCTAGCTCTATTGGTTTTATCTGCCTAAGGGCAGTTATAAATTATACAGCATAATATGTAGCATTTGGGTGGTGTACTACAATAGCTGATGTTGTCTGTTCTGGGTGCATCTGAAATGTTTCACTCAGCTCTATACCAAACTCTTCTGGGTGTAGTATATCAAACAGTACTCTATTTTGCTCTAAATCAGGACATGCAGGATACCCAAAACTGTATCTTGCACCTCTATATCTGTTCATTCTGACATCTTTTAGTGTAAATCCTTCATCTTCTGAAGCTATACCCAAATCCAACCTAATCTGTTTGTGTGCAATCTCTGCCAGTGCTTCGGCTAGTTCTACACCTACACCATGTATTAGATTATACTCTAAATACTCTCCTTTGTCATAAAACTCTCTTTCATACTCACTGATTTTAGAACCAGCACTCACACAAGTTAGAGCTACCAAATCATGCCTATTATGCCTAAAGAAATCACTCAAAGCTCTATATGGTTTTCTTCTTTGTCTAGGAAATGAAAATACCCCTATAGCTCTACCACTTATATCCTTAAGAGGCTCTTTATTGATTTGATTCTCACTGTTCCACCCCTCAACTTCATCAAATACAAACAGTTCACCATCATCACTTCTACATGGATAGTATCCATATATGATAGTAGGTTCAAAAATATTCTCTTTTAGGAATGTATCTTTTATCCTTTCAAATGCAGGATAGACTCTATCTTGCAATAGTTTATTGTATGCCTCTTTTGTCATTCCTTTGCTTTTGTAACCCCAGTGCATTTTAAAGAGCATTCTTTTATTGATCCACTCAAATGCAAGTGCTGGATCGAAATCTTCTTTTTGCATCACTCTTCTACCCCAAAATGGAGGAGTTGGTATATCGCACTCTTTTGGCATAACAATATCTTTAAATGGTGGAATTGCTATCTCTTTTTGCTCTTTTTTCTCCTCTTTTACTACCAAATCTCCTGCCATTTTGGTATCTAATTCTTTGGTAGGATCCTTTTTCCACTCCTCTATCCTACTCATAGCCACTACACCATCGAATGCATCACGACAGTAAAATATAGGACCTTTGTATATTGGACGACAATAATCATCTACAAATCCTCTTGTAAGTGCCGCACCACCTAAAATTACTGGTATATCAATACCTCGTTGTGCCATAGCCTCAAGATTCTCTTTCATAACCTGAGTAGATTTTACTAGTAATCCACTCATACCAATTGCATCAGCATTTACCTCTTCATAAGCTTCCAAAAACTGCTCAAGCTCTACCTTGATACCTATATTTTTAACCTTGAAACCATTGTTACTCAATATAATATCAACCAGATTTTTACCCACATCATGTACATCACCCTTGACTGTTCCCAAAACCAGTACTGTATCACTCTCTTTTTCTTGTTTTGTAAGATATGGTTGCAAATAATCAACAGTAGCTTTCATAGTCTCAGCAGATTGCAATACAAAAGGCAGTTGCATTTGACCACTTCCAAACAGTTCTCCAACCTCTTTCATAGCATCAATGAGTATCTCATTTACTATCTTGTCTGCTCCTATTTTTGAGTGGACACTCTCAACTAATGGTATCATTCTCTCTTTATCA
>JAMOSA010000269.1 GCA_027063325.1 Campylobacteraceae bacterium | reverse complement strand
GTAGAGTAAAAAAATGGTTGCATCATCAAGCTGGAGAAACTATTTGGATAGATGAGTTAGCAGATAGTAATAATAGAGTTGCTTTAGTGAGCTTAAAATTTGAGCTTATGGAGTGGTTGAATGGTGGGTTGTTGAGTAGTTTATTGGTTCAAAAATTACAAGAAAGTGATACTTATGAAAGTTTAGTTAATAATCTAAGTAGAGATTTATCTCAAATTAGTAAAAAAATAAATAAAACAGTATTAAAGGAATATAGAGGAGATATTCCTAATCAAACTTTAGAACAATTAATTAAATCTTTACTTTTAGAGAGAACCATTGGAAGTCAATGGGAAAACTATATTAATAATAGTTTAAATAATAGAATAGATTTTAATAATAGAAGTATTAATTTAAGTAGATTAAATAATAATGAAAAAAATTTTCTATCCAAACTCCTCCTCCAATTTTTACTCAGAAAAAACCCTTCACCTGCAAGGCTTAGAAGAGTTTGGGAAAGCACAGAAGAGTTTTTTTATGATGTAAAAGAAAAAATATTAGACTCTTTTACTGCTATTAGAACAAAAAGTAGTTTTGAGCAAAAGGTTCCTGATTTTGCATATTTGGCAGATGATGAAAGATTTAAAGATCAACAGAGTTATAAACAATACTTTTCTATTATAGACCCAACCCCAATTTCATGGCAGTTTATTATTCCGACAAATAAAGTAGAAGAGTTTATAAAAAAGGTTCAAAAACTTTGTTATCAACATTTTAAATATGTAAATGGAAAACTGCCTTTACATATGGGGATAGTGGTTCAAAAATCAAAAGACCCTCTTTATGTGGGTATCAAAGCTCTTAGGAATATGAGAAGAGATATTAAAAATTGGAGCGAAATTAAAAAAGACAACTTTATATTTTCTCAGAACTATTTAGATGAAATTGATAGTAAAATTGGTTTCTCAAATATTTATGAGAGAAAAAATAAAAGTGATGACTATTATTCTC
Organism: Campylobacteraceae bacterium; assembly: GCA_027063325.1. Taxonomy (GTDB): domain Bacteria; phylum Campylobacterota; class Campylobacteria; order Campylobacterales; family Sulfurovaceae; genus Nitratifractor. Next base: position 5,233 of record JAMOSA010000269.1, on the reverse strand, counting down.
TCTATGAAACTGATAATGTGGATTATGATTTTATGCTTTTGCTAAGTGGTAAAGGAGTAAAAAAATATAATCCTACGGATAAGTTTGTTGTTTATCCAAACACAATAGACTTTGAATTTCTTGATACAAACAGCAGGAGAAATGAGATTTATTATAAAAATGGCAAAAGGGTAGCCCTGCTTAAAAAGAATCGTCCATATACTTGGGAAGAGTTTAAGAAGTTTGAAGAATTTAAAAAAATATTTGGTAGCAAAACTGCACTTTTGCATAGATTAGTGAGTCTTATTTATAGCAAGTTGCAAGATTGGGAAAATAATAAAGAGAGTTTTAAAGTTTTTATGAATAGTACATTTAAAAGAATTAAAAACCAAGATGGTGTAGATATAAGCAAAATTTTTGATATTGAAAATTTTGATTTTAATGAAGCTAAAAAATTTATTGATATGTTTGAATTTTGGCATACAGCATTAAAGGAGATATAAAAAATGACAAATTTAATAACAAAAAACATTATAGCACAAGCAACAGACCCAATATATATTGGAACAGGCGGATTTACTATCGGTAGAGTAGATAATACAATAGTTAGAGACCCAATAACTAAAATACCAAAAATTCCGGGTAGTTCAATAGCTGGAACTTGGAGATATTATGTGGCTTTGGAGTTACAAAGTAGCTTTAAAGATGAGTATAAAAAAGATTTGGCAAAAAGAGCAAAAGAAAAAATAGAAGAACTTTTTAATAACCCTGAAAATTGGATAAAAAACTTTGATAAAAATAGATATGCAAGAATAAAATGTGCTGGTCAAGATGATTTGTCAAAAGAAACTTTAGAAGAGATGCAAAATAAAGATAGCGGACATTGTGGACACTGTATAGTATGTAAAGCTTTTGGATTTAGTAAAAAAGATATATCCAATCAAGGAATGCTATTTTTTAGTGATTTAAATATTTTATTTTTCCCAGTTTATACAAGGCTTGGGGTTAGATGGATAACTTCTCCAAAGTTATTAAAAAAAGATATTTCAGTTGAAGAGAATAGGATTTTAACATCAAAAGGTGATGAAGGTTATTTAAATCTTGGTTGGTTAAATTTGGAAGTTGAGGGTACTCATAGCTTGAATGAAGATGATTTAAAAGATAGTGGATTGAATTTAGATGATATAGTAATAGTCCCAGACTCTTTAATCGCTCAAATAATTAACTCAAACCTTGAAGTTAGAACCTCTGTTTCCATTGACCCAATCACAGGAGCAGCGAAAGAAAAAGCATTATTTACAAGTGAAGCAATCCCACGAGGCACTATCTTTTGTGGAGAAGTTAGAGGATTTAAAAGAGAGGGAGGAGAGAATTTACCAGAGTTAAATGATATATTTTGTGCTTTAGATGATAGCAAACAATATTTTAACTCTTTGGGAATTGGAGGAATGACTACACGAGGATTTGGGAGAATGGAGATTTTATCTGATTTAAAAAATGGTGAATGCAAAGAATGAAAAACAAAACTAAAGAGAAGTTAGAGAGTTATTTCTTTGAAGCAAAGAAGCATATAGAAAAAATCAAGAGTGTAAAATTGCTTTTAGATAAAAAAATGCCTTTGAGTTTGGAGAGTTTTCAATCTCTATCAGAAAGAGAGTTAGATAAATTAGATGTTTTGGTTTTTAGATTTTCTAAACTTCAAGACCTTTTAGGTCAAAAGATTTTTAGATATATTTTGGAATATAGTGGATTTGATACCAATATCTCTTTTGTCAAAATTCTTAGTGAACTTGAAAGAGAGGGGCTTTTAGATATAGATAGATGGAGAGCTTTAAGAGATGCTAGAAATGCTATAGCTCATGAGTATCCAAATGAAGAAGATAGTATGATAGAAGAGATAAATTTTATCTATAAAGAGGTTTGGTATTTGATAGCACTTAGCCAAAGGTTAGAGGATTATTTTAATGAGATTAAGCAAACAAGAGATAGAGATAATTAAATCTACTCTTTTGGATATATTTGGAGAAGCTAAAATCTATATTTTTGGAAGTAGGCTTGATGATAAAGTAAAAGGTGGAGATATAGATATATTTATCATACCAAAAAACAATATAGACCAAAGAAGCAAAAAAGCAAAAGCGATATTTTACTTAGAAGAGAAGCTTTTAAAACCAATAGATTTAATTATTCACAAAGATTTTAATAGATTGATAGAAAAAGAAGCAATAAAAGGAGAAGAGATATGAATTTAGATGCAACTATAAATAAAGTAGGGTTTGAGATAGTAGAAGCAATCAAAGGTAAAGGTAAAGATAAAACAAAGTACAAAAATTATATTGATAAAGTACTTGGTGTATTGTCTAATGATGGGGTATATGCTTATTGGGTTTATTGTAAAGCAAATAATATTAGTGATGTTTTTATAGAAAAGATAGAAAATATACTTAAAGTAACAAAAGAGATACCACAAAAAGATAATAAAAATAATTATGAAGCATATTTTCAAGAGTTATCAAAAAATTTACCAAATTTATTATTTACAAAAGAGTTAATAGAAAAAACTCTAACTTATGCAAGATACCATGCAAAGGCTATATAATGAGTCAATGGTATAAATTAACCTTTAAACAACTCCAACCCATAAATTTAGGTTATAAAAAGCATGGAGTTATTAATGAAACAAGGATTTTTATCACAGGTCAAAGCATATGGGGAGCTTTAACTAATGTTTATGGAAAAGAAAAAGGTTGGACAAAATCAGACTATAAAAATCAACAAAATCAAAAACTTTTTGAAAATATAACTTGCTTTTATCCTAAAATAGGAGATGGAGAAGTTTTATATCCAAAATATCAAGATGGAGAGTTTTATTTGGGAGAGATGAGTGAGAGAGAGTTTAGATATGAGTTTGTTACCACTTATTTATCTACAGCTATAAGTCCAAATAGTTTAAATGCCAAAGATGAAAGTTTGCATGAAATTGATATAATTTTACCACAAGATAAAGATGAAAAAAAACAATTTTTTTGGGTGGGATATCTGAAAATAGATGAAGATATAGAAATTCCAAAAGAGATTTATATCGGTAGTGATAGTAGATATGGATTTGGATTAATGAGATTAGAGGGTGAACCAATAGAAGAAAATTTTGATTATGAAGTAGTAAAAGGAAAATATAACAATAATGATTATCCAAAAAATGAACCAATATCCAATTTTGTAGAGTTTAATAATCAAAAGTTTATAGGCGAATTAGAACTTTTGGCTGAATTTGATTTTAGTGAAAACAGACCAAAAGTCAAACAAAATAGTAGTGCTTTTTATATAACAGTTGGAAGTAGTATAAATGATTAAAGTTGGTATTGATTTGGGGTCAAATACTCTTAGGGTTGTAGCAATTGAGTGTGAAAGTGGTACAAAAGTAGCTAAATATGAGAAGATAGTCTCAACAGCAAAAATGTTGCATAGCAAAGGTATCATAGGCAAAGATGCAATAAACAGAGTTGTAGAAGCTTTGAAAGAGGCAAAAGATATTATAGATATGGGTGAATACAAAGCTGTTACTACTGAAGCTATGAGAAGAGCTAGTAATTCTGTTGAAGCTTTATTTGAGATTTATAAACAAAGTGGAGTTAAATTTGAAGTTATTGATGGTGATACAGAAGCAAATTTGACACTACTAGCTGTAAAGAGTTCTTTGGCTAAAGAGGGATTTGATAGTAAAAGCTTTGTGCTTGTTGATATTGGTGGTGGCAGTACTGAATTGGTTTTGAGTTATCAAAATAGAGTTGTATCAAAGAGTTTTCCTGTAGGTATAGTGACTATGACACACAAATACAACTCTCTTGATAGATTAAAAAGTGGCATAAAAGAGGAGATGAATCAAATAGATAAATTTTATAAAGATTGTATATCCAAATATGGTGATGTTGATATGTTTGTAGCAACTGCTGGAACTCCCACTACCATAGCTGCACTCAAGCATGGTTTGGATTATTATACATATGATGCAGATATAGTCAATGGTACAAAATTAAATAAAGATGAATTATATTATCATCTTGATAGATTACTATCTTTGTCGCAGGAAAAACAAGAGAGACTAGTAGGAGTTGGTAGGGCAGATTTGATAGTATCTGGTATTGTAATATTTGCCAAACTATTTGATATAGTAGGTAAAGATAGTGTAATTGTTATAGATGATGGACTTAGAGAGGGTGTCGCATTGATGCTATGTAGCAAATAGTATCACAAAAATAGAAAAACTATATCTAATTTATTATATAAATTAATAATTTTCTATTTTTGTGTTATCTTTAGCTATAAAGAATCATAAGGAGTATATATGCTGCAAGAGAAGTATAATCCAACCAAATGGGTATCCAAAGATGCACGCATTAAGAATATGTGTGAATACAATGAATTGGTAGAGTTTGCAAAAGAGGATTATGAAGGTTTTTGGGATAAGTTGGCAAAAGAGAAACTCAATTGGATAGAGCCTTATGAGAGAGTATTAGATGAGAGTAATGCACCATTTTACAAATGGTTTGTAGGTGGCAAGATAAATGTATCTGCACAGTGTATAGATAGACATATAGAATTCCGCAAAAACAAAGCTGCAATTATCTTTGAGGGTGATAGAGGAGATAAGCAGATAATTACATATTTGGAACTATATAGAAATGTAAATCGTATGGCAAATTTACTAAAAAATGAGTTTGGGGTACAAAAAGGAGATAGAGTAGTACTCTATATGCCTATGATTCCAGAGGCTGCTTATGCAATGCTTGCATGTGCTAGGATTGGTGCAATTCACTCTGTAGTATTTGGTGGATTTAGTGCAGAAGCCCTAAGAGACAGAATAGAAGATGCAGATGCCAAAGTGGTAATTACAGCTGATGGTGCATATAGAAAAGGTAAACCATATATGCTAAAGCCAGTAGTAGATACTGCACTGGAAGAGGGTTGCAAGAGTGTAGAGAAAGTTCTTGTAGTACAAAGAAACTTTGAAGATATTGTATGGATAGGCGGAAGAGATTATAGTTATAATGAATTGATAGATAATCAAGATGATGAGTGTGAACCAGAGGTAATGGATAGTGAAGATCCTCTGTTTTTGTTATATACATCAGGAAGTACAGGCAAACCAAAAGGTGTACAGCACTCTCAGGCTGGTTATATACTATGGGCTCAGCTTACAATGGAGTGGGTATTTGATGTAAGAGAGAATGATACATACTGGTGTACAGCAGAT
>JAMOSA010000268.1 GCA_027063325.1 Campylobacteraceae bacterium | reverse complement strand
CCAGAGAATACAAATGTATCTTTTAGTATCAAGTCATCACCAGCAGCTCCACCAAATATATACTCAATACCAGTTGATTCAATTCCTTGGGTGTATGCATCATTATCAAAATTGAGTCCTGCTGTTGCTGTGATTATACTGCACTCTTTAAAGTTGCTTTTTGCCCATTTGCCTATCTGGACACCTGCTCCAAAGTAGTCATCACCCTCAACAGGCATCAGTTTTAGGGCAATTGCACTGGGATCAGCCTCTACAAGCATACATATGATACTCTCATCTTCACTATTTACACCCAACTCTTCATCAGCAAATATCTCTCCTACAGTTGTAGCTCCAAATATGGGAAATGGAAATCTGTTGAGTTCTGCTACCAGTTTGCGTACATCATATGCTACTGATGTATATACAAAAGCCAGTGATGGCTTAAACCCCTCTTTTATCTTTTCATCTATCCCTTTTAATAGATCTTCTATACTGTATTCATGTACAAATAGACTCTTCATCCAACCTCCTTATATCAAGTTATTAAATTTCTGTTCGGCTTTTTGGATATACATCTTTCTAAGCTCCATATATGAATCATACTTTTGCAAAAAGAGATCCAAAATTTTAGGATCAAATTTTTTGCCTCTTTCTGCTACAAATATATCATAAGCCTCATTTGGAGTATAAAACTGTTTGTCTCTATACTCTCTAGTATGCAAAAGAGCTTCAAATAGATCTGCTATTGATGCTATATAAGCTTCTGTTGATATTTCATCACCTCTTAAACCTTTTGGTATTCCCTTGCCGTCAAATCTCTCTTTGTACCCTTGTATTATACTTTGTGCAGTATGTGTAAAATCACTCTCTATTTTATCGCTAAATAATTTGTGTCCTTGAAATATATATCTATTTATTCTCTTTTTTACTTTTGTAGTAATTTTTTTATTGTGATTAATGACCCCAGGGAGTGCAATTAGACCTATATCTCTAATGACTACTGAACAGTGTATATTTTTGGTATGATTGTCATCAAATCCATATCTTTTAGCCATATCTTTTGCTATATGTGCTGAGAGTTGTCTTTGTATATATTTAGTTGGTGCTGAAGCAAACCTTAGTGCTATTAGTTTATAAAAGTGCTTTCTTTGCTCTGCTTCAATCTCTTCTAGTTTATATGTTTTGTTTTTATCATATTTAAACTTTTCTTTTTTTGTAGTATGAATTTTTAGTTTTTTTCTCTTTTTGTGTAGATTGTCAAGAATTTTTGGTTGTAAAACTTCCAGCTTGAATGGTTTTGGAACCAAATCATCAGCTCCCATAGCAAGAATATTCTCTTTTTCATCAATATCTGTTGTAATTACAATAATTATCAGATTTTCATATCTGCTTTTGTGTTTTATAGCTTCTAAGAATGTATATCCATTCATCCCTGGCATATGGAGATCTAAAAGTACTACATCTATAGACTCTTTATCGAGTATATCTAATCCCTCTTGACCCTCTTTTGCTTCATAGAGTGTGATATTTGACAATCTATCTATCAAAAAGCGTACAAGTAATCTATTAAAATAGTCATCATCAATAATAAGTATATTGATAATTTCATCTTTTGATATGATGCCCTCTTTTATATCTCCTACTATATTATTATTCATACATACTCCTATACCATTACTATTAAGTTTGGTTTATATTTACAATATATATTGTTTTTAAACCAGATTCAAAATTATACCCCTTTTAGCTGATTAAATAAATAATCAACTCCTTTAAACTTTATATCAGCCTATCCAACTTCTTTTGAAACTTACTATTGTATATATTTTTGATATTCATGTAGTAATCATAATTTTCTAAAAATATATCTAAAATATCTGGATGGAATTTTTTGCTCTTTTCACTTTTGAATATCTCATAAGCTTCATCTGGAGTAAAACTACTCTTTTGTCTGTATGATCTATTGTTGAGTAATCCTTCAAACATATCTACAATAGATACAATTGTTGCCTCTTTACATATCTTATTACCCTTTAGTCCCTTTGGTGTACCTTTGCCATCATATCTCTCTTTGTACTCCAAAATTATCTGTTTTGCACTCTGTGTAAAGCTGGTTTCTATCATACTATCAAAGAGTTTGGAACCTTTTATAATATACTCTATAGTTTTTCTTTTGGCATCATCTGATAATCTTCTTTTGTGTGAAAATATACTTGGCAGTGATATTAAACCTATATCTCTTATTATTGTAGAGCAGTGTATATTTTTGGCTTGATTTGGTGTAAATCCCATTTTGTATGCCATATCTTTTGCTATATAGGCTGATACTTGTCTCTCCATATATTTTGATGGTTTGGATGCAAATCTCAAAACACTCATTCTATAAAACATCTTTCTTTGTGCCTCTTCTATTTTGCTTATATCTACTGCTTTGCATGAGGCACATGGCGTAGCACTCTCTCGTTCTGTGATACACTGATTTGCAGTACTCTTTTTCTTTAGGTATTTGTATATTTTTGATTCCAAAATATCGAGTTTAAAGGGTTTTGCTATCAAATCATCAGCACCAGCTGATATGAGATGCTCCTTTTCATCAATATCAGTTGTAATTGCTATTACAATCAAATCTTCAAAGTTTTGTTTGTATCTTTTGAGTGCTTCTAGGAATGCATATCCATTCATTCCTGGCATATGTAAATCTAAAAGTATTACATCTATATCTTTATCTTTTTGGTTTAGTATATCTAAACCCTCTCTTCCCTCCTCAGCTTCATATACACATATATTTTTATTAGATTTTTTATCAAAGAGTGATTTTATTAGTAATCTATTGAATGAATCATCATCTACTATAAGTATATTTACATTATCTATCTCTATATTACTAGTGTTTTGTAAATTATCATGTATATCAATATGCATTTTACCCCCCCCCCTTTATCCCTACTGATATATTATTTGTAATAAACAAATTATATACTAAATATTATCTGTGGAAATTGCTATACATCATTTTTTAAGATATTTTTTAGCTATCTTCGCACTGTAGGTTCCGTGGTATCCATCAACAATAGCTTGAAAAAATCCTTTTGCCTCCTTTTTGCTACCAGTTTTATACAAAGATATTGCAGTATGAAGTAGTAGTGTATCCATATAACTTGCACCATCATTTAGTGTAGCACTATCATGATAATATTTGATTGCATCTTTGTAGTTTTTTGTATAGTATGATATTTCACCCATATAAAAGTTTGAAGATGCTCTTTTGTAACCTCTTTGCAACAATATCTCAAATCTCTTTTTGGCTTCAGTGTATCTCTTTTTGCTATATAATCTTACAGCTTTGCTATATATCTTTGCAGAGTTGACACTGTTGAGAGAATTTGTTTGTTTGGCTTTTGTCTTTGTACTCTTTTGGCTGGTTGTATGGCTTTTGTTTTGGCTGTTTTGTTCTAATTGCTCAATACGGTATTTGAGTGCTTCTATCTCTTGGTTGCTTGAAGTTTTATTTTTTGCTCTTTTTAGTCTCTCTACTTGAGCTAAAAGTCCATTTAGAATACTCTTTAACCCCTCAATCTCCTCTTGCATAGATGCAATTTGCTGCTTTAGAGCTATTATAGTGTTATTTGAACTACTTGAGTATCTGTGTCCATATACAGATGGTTCTGCTATCAAAAAATTTAGCAGTGCTATTGTTATCCAAAAATATTTCATATATACTCCTTACCAATCAATTGATTGTATTTTTTTCAATCCCAAATCAAATTGCAGAGTCTGTTTTGTCTGCAAACCTATATATCCTACCAAATTACCCTTCGGTGATCTTTTTATATACAGTACTATATTGCCATCTGCTGAGAATCTTGGATATTGGTTAATACCTGTTGAAGTAAGTGGCATACTATCCTCACCCTCGGTTGAGGTGATATATATATTAAACTCTCCATTATCCTCTTTGCTTGAATATACTACTTTTTTATCATAAGTATCACAAGAGTTATTATCTTTGCCACCAAATACCAGCTGTTCTACCCCATTGCCACCAGATATACTCTTTTTGAATATATTTGGATTACCAAGTCTATTTGATACAAATACCAGGCTCTGTTCACTATCTGCATATTTGCCATTTACATCAATTCCGCTAAATGTAGTCAATCTCTTTGTTGTTTTTGTATTTAGATTATACTCATATATATCTGGTTGCCCATTAGGAGCCATAGTTAGTAGTACTCTATTGTTGTCTTTACTTATATCAGAGCATACAAGCATACCGTTTGAAGATATGATTTTATTCTGTTTGCCAGTAGTTAAATCGAGTCTGTAGAGTACTGGCATACCAGTATTGAAATTGGTATAGTAAAAACTCTTTTGATCTCTATCTCCCCAAAGTGGAAATAGATTCAATCCACCACTAATTACCCTTTTGATATAATTTAATGTATAATCAGTAATGAGTATTTCACTCTGTTTTTTCCCTGTATATTGGGATATTAAAAGATATCTATTTATCCACTCTATACTCTCAAATCCCAAAGCACTGTTTATATCACTTATTGCCCTGTGTATCAAAAATGGATATTTTGCTGGTACAGTTATATGGTATCTATTTTTAAATATCGGTTTTTGTGTACTCTTTTTGTAGAGTTTTACTACCAAGTCTGCTCTATTACTCTCTTTGCGAAATCTATATTTGAGTGTATATGTGGCCTCTTTTTTATTTGAGTCTTTGGTACTATTTTGCTCCAAATCAAAGCTAAAATCCTCCTCTATTTGTGGCTTTTGTGGTACCATATTGCCACTGATTTTCATATCGGCAAAGATTATATCATATACCTTTTTGCCAATACCACCTATATTGTGATTGTCAATATCTATTACCTCTATATAACTTCTTGAGTCAACCTCCTTTTCAATTGTCAATTTTGCATCAAGTGCATAGAGTCTGTTGCCAAATATTAAAAAGGTGCCAAAGAGGATTATCAAAAGATGTTTTTTGAGCATATTTTGCCTTTTTATAATATATTATTGTATCTATTGGTAGTGATTGTATCAGCAAGGGGCTGAAAAAAAAGATTTTTTAATCAATTTTGGATATAATTTTGCGTCCGATATTCAGGTGATAAGTAGGGATACGCAAGCCGAACGGACTTGAATATGGAGAGTCTTAGGGACTTTAAACCTAAAAAACTTCTAAGGATTTTAATAATGAAAAAGATTTTTGCACTTTTTCTAGCTCTTGGAGCTTTTGCATTTGCAGGTGAGGGTGAATCTATGATTCAAGCATATTCAGTAGTAGCTGCTGGTGTTGGTCTTGGTTTGGCTGCACTTGGTGGAGCTATTGGTATGGGTCACACTGCTGCAGCAACAATTGCCGGTACTGCAAGAAACCCAGGTCTTGGCGGTAAATTGATGACTACAATGTTTATTGCACTTGCGATGATTGAAGCTCAAGTTATCTATACACTTGTTATTGCTTTGATTGCATTGTATGCAAACCCATTCTTGGGATAATTTATTCTAAGAGATTCTTAAGTGTTGAGCGGTTATAATTCCGCCCAACGCTTTTTGCTACGCGGCAGTGGTGGAACGGTAGACACGCCAGCTTGAGGGGCTGGTGGGCGTATGCCCGTGGAGGTTCAAATCCTCTCTGCCGCACCATAATAGATCTACTTCTTCTTTAAACTATCTATATACAGATTGGATTATAATTGATAAAAAGAGTATTTTTAATATCTATTATTCTATTTTTATCTGTTTTGCTCAATCCTTTTGGCAGTGAATATATAAAGATAAGCAGTAGCTTGTATGATATAAAGAAGGATACTCCGCTTCAATCATTAATTACTCAAAATAGAGATTATTTTATTCTGACATCTTTAAGCAATAGAGCAACTTCATGTGAATTTGTGTTCAAAGATACTCTTAAGATAAAAATAATAACTCCAACAGATAGTACTTTAGAGATTATATTCAATACCAAAAGATTAAAAAATAGTACAAAAGGCATAATATTAGATATAAAAAGTGGTGATAGACTCAAGATTATCTCAAACAGTGGTAAAACTGAGAGAATCTATATACTCTATAAAGATGGTTTGCTGTACCCAAAAGTATTTATTTTTTTGATTTTAATTATAGTTGCCATTATCTATCTATACAACAAAGGGTATATATATACTCCAATAGTATTTTATGCAAACCTTATGTTGTTGCTCTATATAGATAGATACAATTTTGGGAATTTATCATTTGGTACTCTTTTGGCAG